>NZ_CACVAO010000001.1:4087500-4216593 GCF_902726645.1 Halobacillus ihumii | reverse complement strand
CAATGGTCTTCTTGCAAAAAGCCATAAGTAAGGATAAAAGAAAAAGCCGCCAAGAATGGCGACCTAAACATATTTTTTAGCAATTTGGTTGATACGGTCATTCGTCCGTTTAAGTGCTTCTTTACTTGGAACGTTCGAACGAAGTGTTACGTTTATTTTCCCGTGAGTTCCAACAATTTTCGTATCACTTTCTTCTATTATCTTCATATCTTTACGCATAAAAATACACCCTTTCGTTTGATTTCACGAAAAGGTGTTGCGCGTTACTAATTCGTTTGTGACACGTAACTATAAAAATGTTGCGTTTTTATCGGCGCAAGGAACTAAAACTTCATTACGCCATTTCTCAACCCATTCGTTCCAAGACGTATATTTTTCGATTATGACCGTTGGACGGGTCGTCTTGAACCGTAATCCGCAAATTATCGTTCCAACTGATTTCGCTTCAACCTTCATATTTCCCAACGTATAAGGGTCAGGCATTTTTCGGTTGATTGCGTCCGCTTCTTCTTTTGTTTCCGTAATAATTAAAACAAACGTCAATGTTGGAAAACTCATTCAATAACCCCCTTTACGTGTCCGAATAAATTTCTTCATATTCAACCGTGACTTCACGTTTTTCAAGACGATAATGAAGTTCGGCGTCGTCAAAACCAAAGTGAAGCAAGTCACCTGTCAATCTGAATGTATCTTCGGAATCACCTTCTTCATAAGCTTCGATTACTACGACCGTTCCGTTACATTCAATTGATTTGATTCGTTTTCCGACTAAATATTTTTCAATAGCTTCGTTCATTTAAACGCCCCCTTATTCATCCGTAAGAATGTTCAACAATGCAACAACTGTTACAAATACCATGAACAAACCTATCAACCAACTTGAAAAGTCAATAGCTTCAAGCGTTGCATTCGGAAATATAAACGCAATAATTTCGAAAGATAACAAATAAAATGTCTTCAGTAACGCCAATATCACGAAAGGTGACGCAATCCACAAAATAAAATCTTTCATTATACCGCACCCTTTCGTTCATTTGAACGTTCAAGTTCTTCAACAATTTCAATTATCTGATTGCAGCATTTCGAAGCATTTGTTAAATCACCGTCAATAACGGAACGGTTCAATTTATCTATTAAATCTTTCACACGTTCAACGTTAGTCATTCAATCGCCCCTTCCGAAGCTTTAACTTTCAAATACGTTTTGAACGGCATTGCATTTCGTGAACCGCAATTCAAACAAATATACCAATAAGCCGTATAAAGACCCATGAATTCGGTTCGTCTTTTCACGTCACCAAACCTTCGTAAATGACTGCGACAATCGGGACAATACCAATTTCGAAACATTATTTATCATTCCTTTCAAGGCGAATGTCCATCTTTTCGAAAGTAATTTTTCCTTCGCCTTCATTTCGAAGCAATTTTTCTAATTCTTCTTTTTGCCATTCAATTACTTCGTTTACCTTTTCGTCAGACATTTCTTCGACCGCATGTTCGTCTTCTTCACGCAATTCAACAACGGCTTTGATTTCGATAATTTCCTTCAAATAAAAACCCCCTTCGTTTTCTTCACGAAAGGGTGTTGTTACGGAATCGTTATTTGTGACATTCGTCAGAATTTCTTTTTGACACGGAACGTACAAACTTATTGATTACGCTGCTTCCAAATTTCGCTTGAAAGCCGTTTGTCTTGCGCTGCCTGTTCGACTGTTCGTTTGCTATCGAAGCACCAATAAACGAAATCACGGTATTCTTCGGGCGTCATATTGTTATGAATCGCCAAATAAAGAATAAGGTCGTCAAATCGTTCCTGCGATAAGTTGAATCGTTCTTTATTTTCATAAAACCATTCGAAAAGGTTTCGGTCGTTTTTCGAAAGATTTAAGTCACCACGTAAAGGAATACAATTTCCGACGTAAGTTCCGCCGTGTCCAATCGACAAAGGAATTACATGGTCAAGATGGTTCGAATTGCCTTCAACCTTATCGCCTGTCAACGCACAACGACCGTCAAAACGTGCTAGGACGCCTTCATAGCCTGTTTTCCCGAATTTATTGTCGAAAGGAAGGTTCCGTTCCATTGCTTTTCGTTTTGCTTGTTTTGCGGCAAATTTTGCAGGGTTTTCTGCGTAAGCTTTTCTGTATGATTTTTGTCTTCTTTCTTTACATAGTGAAGCATTGTTCTGTTGATATTTTCTCGATATAACCCTTGCTTTATCGGGATTTTGTTTTCTCCAATTTGAATCACGTTGTCGTTTAATTCTTAAAAATTCGGGGTTAGATTTTTTTGTTTCATACCATTTTTGTGAATACTGTCCTCGACACTTACGACAAGCGTTTTCTGTACCACCAAAACCACATTTATCTTTATTATAATCACACTTTATTTTTACTTTTACACAAACCGAGCAACGTTTTCCGACTAATTCTCCACCTTCTTTTTCAATAAACCAAGAAACATCTCCTTTTTGACTTTTGAAACGTTTCAAATGGACAACTCCATAACCTTTAACATTGAATTCCGTGAAAAAATCTTTTGTTTTTCGTTTTTGTTTTCGACATTCTTTACATTCTGAACGAAGACCATCTTTGGAGTTTTTTGTATTAAGTTTATGAAAATCGTTTATTCCTTTCGTTTCAAAACAAACGGTGCAAGTTTTCATGCCGTCTTTCGCTTCAAATTGTAATCCTTTTTCAACTTCCGCAATATAATTGTCAATATCCTTTAACGTTTGCATATTGGTTCACCTCAACGAAACGTGTTGCGGCGAACCTCTCGTATGTGACACATGGATTCGAAAATCTGTTATATAACAAAAAAGACGCCCTCCCGAAGGAAGACGTCCGTTCTTTCATTATTACTTTTTAAATACGTGACCGCCGATAACTTTCACGGTATTCAGCGATTCCATGAAAGCCGAATCAACCAATGCAGGCGCATAGAAGAACAACGCCCCGTTTACGTCACCGCCACCGTTCAACGCAACCCGAACGGCTTTCCGTGCTGCTTCGGAACTATCTTCATAAATAGCACCGTTTAAAACAGGTGTGAATTGACCTTCTTGGAAGATAACGCCTTGTATGGTATTCGGAAATCCATCTGATTCCACCCGATTCAATACGACTTTCGCAACTGCGACTTTACCTTCGAAAGATTCGTCTTTTGCTTCAGCATTTACAAGCCTTGCGAATACGTCAAACGTTTCTTCCGTCAACTCATAATCGGTTTTCGTTGGCGGTTGTTTTACAACCTCTTTCGCCTGTCCTACGTTTGGAATTTCGATTTCCTGATTCGGATAAATCAAATTGACGTTTTCAATCGTTGGATTCGCTTCAGCAATGTCGCCAACCTCAACGCCATGTTGAAATGCAATATCGCCAAGCGTATCACCTTTTTCAACCGTATATGCGGAAACGACACTTGTACCGCCGAACGCAATTCCTGCCGCAAATAATGTTGCGAATAATTTCTTCATACAATAACCCCCTTTTAAAGTATCCCTACCTTCATAAGTTGATAGATAACCGATATAATTCCGAAACCTGCGAAACCAGAATAAAACAATGACCGCACCTTTTTCGAATGATAATTTCGAATACCACTTATCAACAAATAAAGGGATACTCCGAAAACAGATATTTGAGAAAGCGACCAAACCGCCCATGCAATAACCGTTGTCGTCAAAAGTACCCCTCCTATTGGAATAAATTGCGAATGATTTCGCTAATATTCAATTGTTCAATTTCCTAACGTGACAATAGTTTCAATTCAGTTTCGTAAAAAATTCCTTCGCCTGCTTTTTCAAAATCAACAACGAAAGAAACGTTTCCGCTTTCGCTCTTTTCGATTTTCCTAACGATTCCTTGCAGCCCTTGAAACTTCTTCAGATACGCATAATCTTCGACCACTTGAACGGATTCGTCGGGTTCGATAACTTTTACCGATTTCCCGACGTCAAGCCGACGTTCAAGTCTATCTTCAAAATTCATTTCCAATTGTTCAACCGTCCGTTCCATTGTCGTCACCTTGTTCAATAGAATCATAGGTTGATTCGAAAATATCAGGTTTACAAGGGTAAAATTCGCCTTGAACGCCTTTTATAATATAATCACCAATTGAAGCGGTCATTTCGCCTTCTAACGTCCAAATCGCAATTTCCATTTCACCGTTTGCACCAAACTTTCCTTGACCGTTTGTCGGAATACCAACAAAATCACAAATGTCGTTCCAATTATCACCTTTCCATTGAACGGCTTCAATTACGACGGGCTTTTTACGGTATTTCATTCGTTATCACCTTCCGCAATAAGACCCGTTGAAATGTCCAATCGGTCGGGTTCGCCTGCAATCACCCGAACGCCAAGCGTGGCGTCCTCAAGTGATACGGAAACAACGGCGTCATTTAAGACAATCGCAATTTCGTCACCTTCTTCAAGCTGCCCGTATTCTTCACGTACATATTTCAAAACAACCGATAAAAAGTCCATATTATTCGCCCCCTTCGTGTTCTTCTTTTGTGTCGTCGATAACATTGAAACAATCTTCGCCAAGCCAACCGTTATCGTGCGTATGATAAAACGCTTTTCCTTGCCCCATATCGTCAACATGGGACGCCCTTTCTGTTAAAGTACAAACTTTGTTGTAAGGTTCAATCCAACGAACAACGTCACCGACTTCAGCTTCTTCAGGTTGTGGCGCATATGCGAATTCATACGAAATTACTTTGCCAAGTGCTTTTTGAAGTGCGATAGCTTTTCCAATGTGAACGTTGAACACGTCTTCAGGTGCGGCTTTCGCAACTCCACGACGACGGACAATACCCGATTTAAAACCACGAAGCAAAACAACAACCGTTCGCTTTTCTCTATTGACAATAAATTCAGGTTTCGTCCTTAAAATACCGAAGGCAATTTCACCAAAACCGATTTTATTTGAAACGTAATCCTTCGCCTGTTCGATTACGGTTTTCCTTGCGAAGTTTGGAGAAGGTTTCTTGTTGTAAATCTGAAACAATTCGTCGATTTCGTTTGCTTCTTGTTCCTGACGTTCAGCTTCAACTTGTTTGCGGCGTTCACTTTCAAGCGTGAATTCCAATCTATCAAGTTTATCTTCGGCAGCTTGAACCATGTCCAACCCTGTTTGAAGTAACGTTTTTGTATCACGAATTTCCTTTAATTTATCCATAAGATAAAAACCTCCTATGCGTCTTTGTGCGCTGTTTATTTGTTTACATGATTAAAAGTATTCAAAAGGGGCGAAAGAAAACGTGACGCCCCGATTCTGTTTGATTTATACCTGAATACATTCAATATAGAATTGACGAATGATTAATTCAGCTTTTTGAAGTTCGTGAACCGACATTTCCGCCCCTGAATGACGTGAACCACGACCCCAAACGTACAAAGTTCCGCCTGTGTTATCCGCAACAAACCTTGCGGGCAAATAACCGCCGTCAAGAAAAACACTATTGTCGCTCAATTCCGAAACCCTTGTCGTTCCAAGTGTTGGGTATAAACGTTTTTGAAGTTCGTCCCGTGCGTCTTTCAATTGGCGTTTGTTCATTTCTGAAAATCTCATATTGCAGCCCCCTTTATATCCCACAACGTATCAAGTGAAATTTCTCTTTTCTCAATAATTCCTTCACGGGTAAAAATCGTTTGAAATTCTTCTTCGACAAATTGATTCGATTTGAATTCGAAAAGTCGGTATCCGCTCTTGAACAATTCAAGTGCGTCTTTCGTGCTAAACCAACTTTGCATTTGCTTTCGGTTGCCGCAACCGCTAAACCATTTACGACCGCCCTTCGAATACCTTTCGTCAAATTCCATTGGAAGCGACTTCGATATTCCTTCCGTTAAACGATTAATGAACGGGTCAAATGTTCCGTCAAGCCGATACCACATTCCGTGCATTGTTTCTTCGTTTTCAATTCGATAAATTGTTTTCATTATTGACCGCTCCTTTGATTCAACATTTTCGAAACTGCTTCCGTTTCAATTCTTGTATGATGAATGTTTACTTTTGCAGCCAACGAATATTTCGCTTCGTCAATAGCGTCTTTTACGCCATACAACGGATATTTTGACCCGTGGAAATCCGTAACATCTTTATAATTGAATTCAACGCCTGCTGCGTTCTTGTGACCTCCGCCGCCAAGACGTTTTGCAACGGAACCGACGTCGAATTTCGGATTGCTTCGTAACGAAACTTTTTTCGTATTCGGGTCAATCATTGCGACAACTTCAACGTCAAATTGATTCAACAATTCATGCCCTGTTTCCGATTGGTAACGGTCGGCGAATAAAACACCAATTTGTTTATCACCGAACATTGGATGTGTTGTCATATACTTTCCCGCTCGTTCGATATGACGTTCAAGGTTTTCTTCTTCAATTTCAAGAAGTAACTTGTCAACGTCGTCAAATTCCGTTGGTCGTAAACGTTCAAGACACCTTTCTTCAAAACGATTGATTCCCATAACGAAGAACAATCGGTTCAATTGTTTCGAATCAGGGTTCGCATGAATCCAACGGTCATAATCGTCAACCATGATTGCGAATTCTTCGTATTTCGAAGGAACATTCAAATAATGGTAAACAAGCAATGTTCCGCTTTCCTGTTCGTCGATAATCGCCCACGAATATTTTTCGCCAAGCCATTCGTTCGTGCCGTGATGGTCAAGTAAAATTTTATCGCCTTCGTAATTGTCAACGATTCTTGCGGTTTCTTCCGAAATACCTAAGTCGGAAATGATGATTTGCGGTCGGTCTTCCCGACGTTTACGAATGTTTTCGATTGAACGTTGAATAACGTCGTCAATATCACCGTAATTACAATAGTAAACTTCGGATTCGCTGCCGATTGCGCCTTTGAAAAGAATGCCGCAACCGATTCCGTCAAGGTCGGTATGCGAAAACATAATTGCGTTTGGTTGAATATTCGTTCGTACATCTAATAGTTCCATTATTTTTCGCCCCCTTTTGCGTACTTCGCACAAACTTCCCAACGTTTTTTGTGAAGCCCGTCAAAATACTGATTTGCGATAAATTCGTGATAGTGCCTGAATGTTGAAAGGAATGTTTCGAATTCTCTTTCGTTTTCTTCGATTGCCGCCAAGTACGCTTTCGGGGTCATTCCGCTTTCAAGAAAATCTTGAATTTGATACCCCATGAATTTCGAAGTACGTGGCGACGTTTGTTGACGCTTTACAAGGAAGCGTTCAAACTGCTTCGTTTGTTCCGTTTTGCTTTCGATAAATTTAAGCATTGTCAAAACCCCTTTCGCTTGTTTCAATCAAACGTGTTGCGACGTAAAGGGGTTATGTGACACCGAATAATAAATTTCATAAAAAAAAAATCGCCCTTCTTTTTAGAAGGACGAAATTTCGTATTAATGAAAGAACGGGTCGCCGCCGTCATTGCTTTTCTTGTAATCGTCAAAACTCACAACGTTCGAACCGTCGGATTTCTTCTTTTGTTGTTCCGCCTTGTGTTCTTCTTTCGCTTCTCCGACAAGTTTCATAAGTTCAACAATGGTCATTTTTGCGGCAGGGTCGCCCGCTTCCGCTTTATCTTTCATTTTATAAAGGAAGTTTTCGAACACTTCGCTTTCCTGCTGCTTGTCGCCGTTTGCCGCTCCAAGCTGCGAATTCAATTCCGCCAAGTTTGAAAGCATTTCAAGTTTCGCAAGCATTTGATTCATTTCGTTATCCATTATATAAACACCTCACATTTAATAGTTTGATAGAAGAACGGCAACCAACCGCCCCACGTTGACGAACCCCTTTGTCAATTACGCCACTTATGCGTTTGTGCGCCTTCCCACCGTGAAATTATTCAGTAAGCTTCGCTACACCGCCGAATATTAGAACAAGCGAAGTATATGAAAGTGCCAAACCTAAACTGAATTGTGATACAACGTCACCTTGAATAAGGTTTATCAAATCAATTCCAAAAAGTACGCCCGCTATAATAGAAAGAATTCCCCAAATTTTATTACTCATATAAACACCTTCCTAAAAATGATAGTAATTGGCGATTTCATTCGGCGGGTTTTCTTTTAATGCGTCGTAACCTGCTAACGCCATTTCGATTTTATCGTTTCTTGAAATATTTCTACCGAAAGGAACTCTAGGATTATAACGACTAATGCCAATGTCTTCGCTACCTATTTCAGATACAAGGTCATAATTCGTATCGACTGCGACCGTAACTTGCCCACACCTTCGAAATATCATGTTACGTTTTACAATAAATTCTTCCGCCAATTTAACCGCACGTTCACGTTTTGCTTTTGGTGAATTTCTTTTTTGTTCAAGACGGCGTTCCAAGTCGTGAATTTCGTTTTTCTTTCGTTCGATTTCGCTTACAAGTTTCGTTTCAGTTTTTATCATTTCGTAACCCCCTGAATTGTTATTTTCGAAACGAATTGCTTCGCCAATTCCGCCAAGATTACAACCTTGTCGTTTAACACCATGACCAATTTCGTCAACCATCTATTGACCGCCGTCCAACAAACGATTTATTCCTTTTATTGCGCCCTCATTATCCGCCAACTGCGACATTGCACCCGCTTTGTGTTGCTTTAATACTTCAATTTCGGCGTCAATGTCTTCGATTGTTGACGTCAATTGTTGGTTCGCACCTTCAAGAAGTTCTTTCGTTTTACGGAATTGGTTCAAATGCTGCTGCGATTCCTGCGTTACCTTATTTAACTGCTTGCGAATGTTTTGTTTTGCCATTCAATCACCTTCCTAAATTTTTTAATTTCAAATAAACGTGTTGCTACCGCTTGAACATTTGTGACAGTTCGGAATGAATTTTTCGTGTTTCGGTTGAAATACGGCGTTTGTGAGCGCAATTAGAACAAATGGTTTTCGAATTGGTTGCGCCCATTGAAACACCGTATTTCCTTGTTCTTGGTGAATGGATATTTCCGCAATCGTCGCATTCCCAAAAACCAATGATTTTCGATAAGCCTTCACCTATACCAATGAACGCCAAAGTTATCGGTTCAATCAGGAATTCCTTCCAAGACAATTTTTCAGGTTGCTTTTTTCGCAAAATAAAAATCCCCTTTCGTTTTGATTTCACGAAAGGGTGTTGCGAAGAATTATGCGTTTGTGACAACTCATTCAGATTTGTTGTAATTCGATTGTTTCTTTCCACCTAAATATTTTTGTTCCGTGTGCGTTTCAGGAATATTTTCGTCAGCCGTTTCCCTTGTATATCTTGTACGCAATTGGCGTTTTGTCATAATCGGAAATTCTTCACGGGTTACTTTGTCAGGGTGATTGTCAGCCAATTCGTCAAGCAACAACCAGTTCGCCAATCGGTGAACTTGGCGACCGTCAGGCGTTTCCCCTGTTTGGTTGACGTAAGCCGAAATCATACAATCGCAAGCATAAATGCGCCATTGTATCGGCGGCGGAACGTCCTTTTCGATTTGCAACGCAATCAATTTGTTTACTTGCGTTTCGAAAACTTCTTTGAAGCTGCTATTCGAAAACATTCCGTCATAAAAATCTTCATACAGTCGTAAATTGAAAAGTTTTGTGCCTTTCGTCATGTTGTAAAACCTCCTTGAACGCCGTACATATCCGAACGGTATTGCGCCGATACTTTATTGATAACGTTCCAAACCAATTGATGAACAGCTTGTTGCGTAATTCCCATTTTTTCAGCCGCTTCCCTTTGCGTCAGGTCTTTCACGAAAACGTAATAGATTGCTTCACGTTGACGAAGCGTTGTTCCGATTTGATTGAACGCAATTTCGAAATCTATCAACAAGTCAATTGCGTCAAAGTCGCTTTTGTCGTATGCCGAAACTTTCACGTAAAAATAATCTTCAAATAGCGCATACACGCCCGAAGGCGTTTCAAGCGGATATTCCTTTTCGAATTTTGATTCTTGCATTACGTTTGACCCCCTGCATTTTGCGCCCCTTTCTTGTAATGTTGTAAACCTTTTTCACGGAAGAATATTTCGTTCGCAATTTTAAGCGTTTGTTCGTCCAAATCCGCAAGTGTGCCGTTATTATCAATGTCGTAATCGACTTCGAAACTATCAACGTGCAATTCGGTTTCATGCTGCATATCTTTCAACGTGAAATCGTCGCCCGCTTCCCTTGAACGCTTCAGGCGGGTTTCGTCCGTTGCGTTGACCCTAATAATATGAAAACCGTCTTCCTTCAACGCTTCCAATTCGTTCGGTTGGCGTAAATCAGTAACGACAATCCTTTTCGCTCCAACTTCGTCCATTTCGTTAAATGTATAGTTGACCCAAATGTTCGGATGAACTTCACGAAGCTTTTGCCCCAAACGTTGCAGCAATTGACGGGGTTTTTCCCTGCGATTGAATTCGTTTGGGAATAACAATTTGCCGACTTCCTTAATTCCGTTTGAAAAAGCGAATTGTGTAAATCGGAAATAGTCGGTCAATGTATCCGCAACTTCGTTTTTTCCGCTTCGTAATTTCCCGCAAATCGCAATTTTAACTTCTAATTCACCGTTTTTGATTCCCATTTTAAGACCCCCTTTCGTCTTTACTTCTCAAATAAAAGTGTTGCGTGAAATCCTTCACATGTGACACCAAAAAGAAAACAACCGCCAATTAAACAGCGATTGTTTTTCGTCGATTTTGTTTTATTTCCTTTTTGAATTTCTGAAGTTCTTTCGTATTTTCGTTATTCGGGCGAAGTTGAACCCATGCTTTCGCATAATCAAGTTGACGTTTTTCTTTATGTAATGAAGCGAAATCCATTATGCGACACCCCCTTCAGCAATTTCCGTAATGACAAGCGCACCGTCGTCAAGTGCTTTTTCCAACGCTTCCTTTCGGTTTACTGCTTCGTATTCCTTGACCGCTTTTCCGTTCGCACCTTTAAGTTCGATAATGAATGTTGTCATTTTTCATTCCCCTTTTCGCTTTGATTTGGTTGGCGGGAATTTCACCCGCCTTCGTAATCTTGTAAACTTGTTTACGTTATAGGCGACCGAAGCCGCCCTTTATACTGCGAAGTATTTCCACGCCTTATTTTGCCTTTCACAAAACTTGACTGCGCTTGATTCACGTTTATATGTTTTTAAAACTTCGTCGTCAGCGAAATCGTAAAAAGTAACGGATTCACCTTCGAAGAATTTATTCGTCCATTGAATAACTTCAAAATCGCCCATTTCGTCAGAAATGACTAATTTGCTAGTTTCGAAGTCCTCCATGATTTCAGCGGTACGTTCGCCCTTTTTAACTTTCGCCGCAAGTGATTCGATAACTTCAGCGAATTCCTTGTCGTCTAATTCAATGTAATTCCCTTCGAATACTACCCCGTTTTGATAAATTTCATAATGTTTCATGTTATCTTCCCCTTTCAAATTATGTATTGGTTGGGTTACTGCTTCGCTTGGCGTCAATCTCGACCGCTCAACCTTTCGGCGTCTTGGCGTGTTCCGCTTGAAGCGGCTTCCCTTTTGAACTAACTTTATTATACGACGAATTATGTATATACGTCAACATGTTTACCGAAATTATTCAAAAAAAAAAAATTGACGACTATAAAAGCCGCCAATCAAAAGTTTTCCGCAATATATTCTTCTTCTTCTTCGTGAGACAAGAACCCTGTCGCCTTGCCAATCGTTCCATTTTGCAAATTCCAAATTCTATTGTGAACAATAACAGCATTATCGAAATTTCCCTTATCCCATTTATTCAACGCTTCCCAATAGAAATCAAAATGTTTATATTCCATATTATCCGATTGTTTGACCGCCATTAAAATTCCAAGCATTTCGTCAATCTTTTTGGGCGTAATCTGTTCGTCGCCCCACTTCTTTTCAGCTTCCACCTTTTGGTGCGTCATAGCGTGAAGTTCGTCTTGGAAAGCAAATTCGTCTAACAATTTCTTTTCGTCTTCAACCGCTTTGATTTCTTTTTGTTCGGTCGGTTCGTTGACCTCTTTCATAGTTTGTTTTTGTTCTTTACTTATTTCTTCAGTTTGAAAATCGAATTCACCAAACGTTATAAACGCCCATGTTGCGCCTGAAAGCACCGCAATTGAACAAAACGTCCACCAAAATATTTTCATACGTTCCAACCCCTTCCAGATGTTTACGTTACGAAATGTTTACGAGAATACTATATCAATTTCGAACTAATGCGTCAATCGCATTTGGGAAATGCTGCTTCGACAATGTGTGAACCGCTTCAGCGTATTCACGAATTTCGCTTTGTGCGTCGCCTGCCAAACGTTGGTTTAAGAAGTGACAAACGCCTTGTAAACTTCCCGCCCAACGCCAACGTACATATAAGCCGTAAGCAGGTAAAAACAATCGTGCCTGTTCGACCGCAACGCCCGCTTCAATCGCTTCTTGATAACGTCTATGACCTTCTTCATAGTTTCGAATTAATTCTTCCGTAAGCTTTTCGCCTTGTTCAAGCGGTAACGGTTCGCCCGACCCTTGCTTTCGGTTTTCAGGTGCGGAACGCCATTCGTCAGCTTCGACAATATAGAATTCAACGCTTTCCGTAACATAACGGCGGCTTGATTCGTTCCACGCTTCGTGAGGGTCTTGATTTCGCAACGGTTGTTCAGCGTGGTCGCTGCCAATCACGTATTTCCACCATTGTCGGGCGACCATTAAAGGCGCATGAATTTCGAATTTCAGGAACGAATGACGAAAGGGGCTTGTATGCCCCTCACGACCTAAGAAATCAAGAAGACGCCCTTCCTTATCGCCAAATTCGTCGGATTCACGGTCGAACGAAACCTTTGCGTCATTTACGGGCGATAAATCGTCACCCATAACGTTATTTGTTTCAAGTTTTACATATCCTTTATCAAGTACGTTTACCTTTGTTTCCATTATTACGCCCCCTTTTCTTGGTCGTCTTCGTCAATTATCTCCATAATGAAATCAACTTTCCCGTCGTCGATTTCTTCCTGTTCATTTTCATTTTCATCTTCAATAAAGATAATTTCAGTAAAGTCCATAGTTACGAAGACCCCTTTGCTTAATTTTTTGATATATTACATTTCTGTTACAATCTATTACGATTCTATCGAACATATATTCCAATTTCAACCGATAGAAAAGCAAATCTATTGACATATATTGACGTTTGTACCTCTATACGCCGCTTGAACCGAAGCCGTTCGAACCTCTTTCCGTACCGTCTAATTCGTCAACAATCTTGAATTCAACGGTTTCTTCGTATTTTTTGAAAACCGCTTGCGCTATTCGGTCGCCTTTTCGAATTTCTAAGGGTTCTTGACCTGCATTATATAAAATGATTCCAACGTCACCCCGATAGGTTGGTTCGATAGTAGCAGGCGAATTTAGAACGGTGATTCCTTTCTTATACGCCAATCCGCTTCGTGGTCGAATTTGCATTTCGTAACCTTTCGGCGGTTTAACCGCAAGACCTGTTCGAAGCAATGCCCGTTCGTTTGGAAGTAACGTTCCTTCGTCAATCGTATGAAGGTCAATTCCAACGTCGCCTTCGTATGCGTTTTTCGGAATAATTGCGTCTTCATGAAGCTTTTGAATATCGACAATCATTGTAAAACCCCCCATCTTGATTTATAACCCTTGCTTGTCATACCTTCTTGAATATTTTCATAATCATTTCCGTGATAATACGCCCGCCTTGCACGTTCGGCGACGGAATTCGCTTCTTCCTTCGTTTTGTATGTCCCGAAGTGAATCGCCTTTCCGTTGACGTGAAGTTGAACGTACCAATTTCCGCTGCCATTTCGATAAACATTTCGCAAACCGCTTGATTTGTTGTTTCGTTGTGCGCCCTTTCGGTTTTGCCCGTTCACAACGTAAGAAACTGCTGCAAGATTATTTCGGGTATTGTCAAGCGTATTATGATTCGTATGGTCAACGACTGTTTTCGGCGGGTTATTCATGATAATCGAATGTAAATATACCGTAACGCCCCCGATTTTCGTTCCAACGTAAACTTTTTCGTTGTCAGCCGTTCCAACGTTCATTGCGTACCAACTTCCCGAAATCATAGAAACACGCTGCAAATCGCTTGTTGAAATGGTCGTTGTTGTCGTCGTGCCTTTATAATTCAAAAAGATAACAGTCACGTCGCCACGAATTTCGTATTTGTTTTTCAAATGCTTCACCCCTTCGTTTGATTTCACGAAGAAGTGTTGCGACGTTACGGCGGAATGTGACACCGAAGGTTGATTTCATTTACACCAAAAAAGAAAAAGCCGCCCAAATGGGCGACCTATTTATTCAGTAATGCGTTTTTAGCAAATGAAAGTTCGTTGAACCATTGTCGGTCGTTCATATCAATCGCCATATTAATCATTTCGTCGAAGTCTTGCGGCTTCAACGTTACTTCTTCAATGTCGGTCAATGCTTCAATTCGAAAGGGAATAGTTTTCTTCAGACGTGGAACCGCAACCTTCGCAAGTGTTCGCAATGTCTGCTTTTCGAACCCGACTATAAAACCCTTTTCTATATTCTTGCGGAAGTTACATTCGACCCAACGTCCAATTACCGCTTCGTTCGCTTGCATGAAATTCCCCCTTATATTTCTTCAACGTGTTCAAGTGCCAAACGCCCGATTTCCACTTTTCGACCGTGCTTCGTTTTTAAAAATTCGTTGTGCCTTTGTGCCGCTTTACGTGTTTTATACTTTCGAATTGTACCTTCCTTCATTAAAATTTGACCGTCAACAAGAACAATATAATAATTGTTTGGTTTACAATTGTCGCAATACCAATTTCCGAATTTCTTTGCACCTTCATATTCAGGTGCTTCATTGACGACTTTTTCACATGTAACACATTTTTCTTCGAATACTTGCGGTCTGCTCATCCAATCACCTCTTATCGTGAAATTTTATAATTTCTGAATAGCCGTACATAAGCAACGCCGAAACGTCTATTTCATAAACGTCATAAAGTTCCGAAGCTTTTACGCCCTTTTTCTTCGCTTCATGTTGGTATGAATAACCGATAGAACGTCCAAGTGTAGGTTTATCGTGAAATGCTGCTTGACCTTTTTGACCCGTCATTATGACGTCGGTATCTTTTCGAACTGCAACAAAAATTGTACTCATACAATCACCCCAATGTGTATTTTTCATATTCGACTTGATATAAAAGACCTTTCGCAAAAACTTCGCCAAGCGTTGAACCGTGAAATAAACTTCTTTTGACGTCAATCCAATATTTATTTCCGTCGAAACCGAAAGTAAATTCGTGCTTCAGGTCTTCCAACAATACCGTTGCAATATGCGTTTCAACGGAAACAGGCGGAACAAAAACAGGTCTTCCGTTCGAATCCGTCCAATTCGTTTGACCGACTTCCTTTCCTGTTTTCGGGTGCTTTACCGTTTGGAAAATTGCGCCCCGTTTGAATCCAAGAACATTTGCCGCAACCAATTCGTCAAGTTCACGCCCCGCTTTCAACTTCTTCAATTCGTCTTTATACTTTTGCAAATCAATAAGTGCTGCTTCCTGCATTTGCGAAACCTCCTTATTTGTATTCACGTAAGCGTGTTGCGTTGTTTGGTTCGTTTGTGACATATGGGCATAAAAAAAGACGCCTTCCCGAAGGAAGACGCCCTATAAGCAACCGTATTCACCCATTTTAATTTTTGCAATTTGTTCCGCTTCTTCAATTGTTTCATAACTTCCGAATGACTTTCGTTGTCCATCAACAAAGAAACGAACACGCCAATTATTATGATTCTTTTCAACGCCACGAACGCCGCTTTTAGACCTTCCTGAAACATTGCGGTTTTGTGCGTTCTTTTTTGGCGTTACGTTTCTAAGATTTTTCTTTCTGTTGTCAAGTCTGTTTCTATTCCTGTGGTCAACAAATTCGTTTTCTTTTGGTTGTGACAAGTAACGGTGAAGATATTCTTGTTTACCGTTACTTCCTTTTACATATCCGACAACATAACCGTTTCCCGAACGTATTTTCAAAGACGTATATCTTTTACTTATAAGGTTGAAGTCTTCAACGTCAATTAAGACGTCAAAGACCTGTTCCTTGTGCTGAACTTTAATAATCATTTAATCGGGCAACTTCCACTTTCGCAATCCGATTGACCGACAAGTTCAACGTCTTTGTCGCTTTGATTCATAGCGGTAAAGATTTCTTGAATGTCGCCCCGAATTTGTCCTTTGCGGTTTTCATACGTTTCTTTCGTAATAGGTTCTTTCGGTGCTTGAACGAAACCATGACCCGCAAAAGGCAGCAAGGACGTTGATTTCGTATAATCCCGATATTGACGGAATAAATCGGCAATTTTGTCGCCTTCGTGTTCTTGGAACGTAATTGTGCATGAAACGGAATTATCCGCCCAATAACGTTGCATAAATGCTTGATTGGCGAATTGTTCTTCGATTGACGCTTCACCCGCTCCAATAAATCCGTCTTCATTGGCGGAAGGTGCTTCAACAAGGAATTCAACGACTTTCGTATTTGCGGAATATTCGTCGTCTTCAATGTGATAACCTGCCAATTTAATCGCAACAAGCAACGGGTCGTTCGCTTGGAAACGAATACGTTGAATTAAGTGCGAATCATAATGGAAGTGTACGCCTTCAGACATTCCCGCAAGTTTCGAAACGGTTCCGCTTGGCTTAACGGTTGTCAATTTAACGGAAGGGTTGCAGCCTAATTGTTCCGAATAATCAATGTCGGATTGTTTAACAGATTGATATAATTCGTCAACACGTTTTGCCGCCTTTTCATTAAAGATTGCCGTTCCATCTTCTTCGAATCCAACGACAAGACGACCGCCGAAGTTTTTCAACGCCCAATCCTGAATTCCAGACATTGAAACGCCAATTCGACGATTGTTTTGAATAACGTTTCGGGAAACTTCCCATTCGTAATATGAGAAAGTCACACGTTTTGCGAACCGTGCCGCAAGTGCGTAAGCTTCTTCAACGTCAATTCCGTTTCGTTCGGCAATCAACGGGAATACTTCGAATAAATTACATGGTTCACCGTTTGCAAGCGAAATTTCGCCGCAAGGGTTCGTTCCTTCAACGTCAGGGTCAACGTTTGGTTGATAACCGTCAACAATACGCCCGAAGTCTTTCGAAAGTTCCATATTCACAATTGCAGGTTCACCGTTGACAACTAACGCATTTGCAATTTCGTCATAATCGTCAAAGGAACGGTCAACAATAACGGAATTATTGGACGCCCAACGGTGCGACATTAGTTTTTCCGTATCTTGTTTCATTGTAATAAATTCGGAATCATTCGGGCTTCCAAGCGCAATTTCAGCCGTGCGTCGAACGTTACCCGCAACAACGGTTTTTCCGATTAGATTCATAATATCGGTTGATTCAACGCTTGATAGTTTACGACCTGCCGCTTCATTTACGATTTTATTTGTCGCAAATAGCAATTCAACAAGCGGTTTCGCACCTGAAGCAATTCCGCCGAATCCTTTGATTGGTTCGCCTTCTTCACGTACACTTGAAACGTCAATAATGACTTGTTCAATGTCTTTTTCAGTCGCTTCTTCAAAATGTGAATCAATAACTAACGCTTCAGCTTCAACCCAACCTTCACGTTTGTCGGGTACTTTGAAGGCAATAAATTTCGTTGTTTTCATATTTCGAATGTGTTCGTCTTTATCAACCGCACCCGCTTCAATCAGTTTGTCGTAATCACCGTTTGATTTATCCGTTACAACAACCGTTTCAATTTCACGGTCAACTTTTGGCATTAGTTTCATATTTTCGTCAACTGCGGAAAACCCAACGCCGCCGCCTTTCATAGATTGGTCGAATAAGAACGAAAACGGCATAGAAACAAGTTTGTCGTCTTTCTTCGCATAGAACGGAACAATATGACTATCGCCGTATGCCTGCGGTCGAACGGCAATAAACCAACAATTGTTTAAGGCGTCACCGTTCCGTTCGGCGAATTCCGTTCCAGAAATCCAAAGGTTACGACCACTTGAAACGCCTGAAATCGTGTAAATTAAATGATAAAGGTCTTGCGCTTCCCTTTGTAATTCATTTAAAACCTTTTGCGGAACGTGACCGTGCTTCAAACGTGGGTCAAGATTTACGTTACCTTCGACAACACGCTTGACGGTTTCGTGCCATTCTTCTTTTCGCCCCTTTTCTTCAATCCAACGTGCATAAGTTCGCTTATATGTGACCCAACCTAATTCGCCCCAATGCGGTGTGAAATTCTCTTTTTCGAATTCAACGAATTCATTTGATAAAGTGATTTTTGCCATTTTCCCGTTACCTCCTTTTCTTAAAAAATTCATATAAAAGTGTTGCGAATAAGTTTTAAAATGTGACTTTTGAAGATAAGAAAAACGACGGGGAAAACCCCGCCGCATGTGTTTTATTCAATTCGAACTATTCAACACGAACATATTCGTCTGAAGCCGTAATATAGAAAACGTCACCGTCACTATTTGCGACTTCATATTGTTCGCCCGCTCCGACCGTCAATTTATCAAGGATATTCGGGAAACCGATTCCTTCGGTAACGTGTCCCGCAAGTGCGGAATCATCCCATGAAGGGCGTGAATAGAAACGAAGTTTGCCAACCTTACATTCTACCCTTTTTCCAATAAACCACGGTTCATCTTCTTCCTTTTCAATAAGTTGAACAAAAACGTCAGCCGCCGTGATATAGAACGTTGCGCCGTCCGAATTTTGAACTTCGTATTGTTCACCGTCGCCAACTTGCAGCTTTCGAACAATTGTCGGGAATCCAACCCCTTCGTCAATCCTTCCGAAAACGTCAGCGTCAGCCCATGAAGGTTCAACGTAAAAACGAAGGTCAGCAACTTTTGATTCCAAACGATAGTTTCCAATGTTTTCGTCAATAACGTAAGTTTCATACGTTGGTTTTGGTGCTGCGGGTTTCGGATTGGAACGTTTCTTCAGTCCATATTGTGCCGCAATAGCGTTTGTAATCGCCCTTGCACATGTTCGACGGTATTCATCAGACATTAGAAGACGGGCTTCTTCTTTGTTGTCCATAAACCCACATTCAACAAGAATTGCGCTCATGTGCGTTTCACGAAGGACGTGAAAGTTCGCCGTTTTAACGCCACGATTGAAAAGACCCGTTGCGTCAATCATTTCGTCTTGCGCTTTTTCGGCAAGTTCCATTGCTTCAGGCGGTTCGGATACATACGCATAAGTTTCAATGCCCCGTGGTGCGGGTTCGCCCCAAGTGAAATTCATTGCGTTTGCATGAATAGAAACGTAAGCGTCAGCACCTTCCGCATTCGCTTTATTTGTCCGTTCAATCAACGGAACGTCACGAACTTCGTCGTCAACCCTTACAATTTCAACGTCTTCATATTCGTTTACAAGATTTTCTTCAACGTAACATGCCGTTGGATAATTGAAATCGTGTTCGTTCATATACGTTCCATCATCAAATTTTGGAGTTCGTTTACCTGGCGTATTTGCGCCGTGTCCTCCGCCAAGTGCTAGTTTAAAAGCCATTTATTTCGCCCCCTTTCGTAATTTTTTCTTCTCAATCAACGTCAAAGCAACGCCCATTGCGTCAGATTCGTCGTCGCTCTTAAATTCGAAATCGTCGGGAAGATTCAATTCAACTTCAATTGCTTGTTGCAATTCAGTTTTCGAAGCCCTTCCACTTCCTGTGACTACTTTCTTAATTGTTGAAGCGGCGTATTCTACAAGACCCATTTTCGAAAAATATTCTTCAGCAACGCCGTAAGCCTTGAACAAAACTTGCGTCGCTTTCTTGTGCTGCGAAAATCCTGCTTCCCTTGCGGCGTATTCAATTGGATATTCGTTCAAGATTTGTTCGAAATTTTCCCGTTGTTTCGTCAGGCGTTCCCCGTGCGCCTTTTTCGTATTTGCTTTGACAATGCCCGAATCAATAAGTCGGACGGCTTCGCCTTTTACGCCAAGTACCGCCCAACCTGTCGAATTCATTGAAACGTCAAGACCTAAAACGAAGATTTCCGTCATTGCTTCTTCGCCCTGCGTTTTGCCGCCGCCTTTTGTTTTCGTTCTTCAGCCTTCCGTTTCTTTTCTTCTTCTTTGCGAATCTTTTCCGCTTCGACTGCTTCGGAATCATAGGCGTTTGTACCGCCGTCTTGTTCGCAAATTGTCTTGAACGGACAAAATAGGCATTTTTCAGGGAATCGACCTTCAGGAAGTTTGTCTTTATGCTTCGATTTCGCAACAAAGGCACATTTCGCAAGGAACGCTTGTTTCTCTTTTTTGGTCGGCTTGTAATAGAAATAACGCATATCGTGTTTTGCGTCTTCCTGCTTCAGCCAACTATCTTTTGCAAGCGATTCATAAACGAAAATGAATTCGTCAACGTCGAACAATAGCGAATAAGCAACCGCCTGTTCTTTGTGACCTTGTTGAATATCCTTCATTTTAAAATCACCAATTGCGCCAATCGTTGTTGATTTCGTTTTGAATTCGAATCCAATCTTCGAACCGTCAGGCGT
Source organism: Halobacillus ihumii (assembly GCF_902726645.1). Taxonomy (NCBI): domain Bacteria; kingdom Bacillati; phylum Bacillota; class Bacilli; order Caryophanales; family Bacillaceae; genus Halobacillus; species Halobacillus ihumii. The sequence goes on along the minus strand of NZ_CACVAO010000001.1, from coordinate 4,196,132 downwards.
GTATTCAAGAATTCCGTCCATCATTCCGAAAACTTGAAAGTCAACGCCCTTGTAATTGAATGGCTTTACGTCCTTGATATTGTGTTCCCATGCAGGCGAACCGTCTTCCATTCGTTCAACCTTAAATTTTGGATTCTGCAAATGTTCTTCTGCATAAAGCAAATCTTTTTGAACTGCTGCATGAATCGCCGAACCATTACGAACCCAACGTCTTTGAAACGGGTGCATAACCTGTTCGTCCTTGTCTTCCTTTTTCAATTTGTAAAACAATTCACGTTCACATTTTGAAGCCGAAGACGGTGAAAACGTCGGCAGCCGTTGAAAGTTCGGTTTCTTCGGATTCTTCAACGCTTCAAGTTCTTCTTCTAATATTTGAATTTCAATGTCCTTGTCGAAAATTTCGTCCATTGAATGGAATTTTTGAAAGTGTTGCTTCATTGCTTTTGTCAATTCTTCGCCCCGACCTTTCGACGTAACTTCATTGTGAAGTTCTTCGCCGTCGGAAACGAATAGTTTCGATTTATCCAAGTAAAACCCCCCTTCTATCGTTAAATAGGAAAACGGCGACAATTAAGCCGCCGCAAACCATTCGTCTTTTGAAGTTTCTTCGCCCCATTCGTGCATGAATGCCACGTCAACCTTTAACGGAACATTTAATTCCGTTGCGCCTGTCATTGCGTTTTCAATCAATTCTGTTTCGTCTTCCGTAATATCGTCAGGAACTTCGAAAAGTGCTTCGTCGTGTACCGTTCCAACAACAAGCCAATCATTTCGATAAAGCGTCAGTTCATGCAGGCGAATCATTGCGATTTTCATAATATCCGCCGCCGAACCTTGAATAATTGCGTTTACCGCTTGGCGTTGTACCCTTGAAACACGTTTATTTACGTCGTGAATCTTGCGTTTGAATTTGTACGGAAGACGCTTTTTCACGTCCCAAATGTTTTCGGGAACTTCGTCGCCACCCATACGTTCACTTGCTTCCTTACGAAGCTTTTTCAAAAGTTTTGCGTCTTGTGCATGGTCAGGGAAACGTCGTTTACGTCCATACATGGTTTCAACGAATTCTTGTTCCGCTACCAATTCGTGAATTGACGCAATCCATTCTTTCACGGTTGGATAAGCGTCATAAAAGTCTTGGATGAATTTTTCAGCTTCGTCAACGGAAATTTCAAGTTGACTTGCAAGCGTCCACATTGACGTTCCATACATAACCGCAAGTAATCCCGTTTTCATCATTTTCCGATACGTTGAACCGTCGCCGCATTCTTCCATTGGAACGCCAAACGTTTTCGACGCCAACGTTGAATAAAGGTCGTAACCTTCTTTGTATGGGCGTTGAAGTTCTTCGTCGCCTGTTATATGCGCCAATACACGGGGTTCGATTTGACTGAAGTCGGAACCGATAATAATTCGACCATCAGGCGCACGGAAAATTGTTCGTGCTTTCGGCGGTAGTTGTTGAAGATTCGGGTCGCTTGAAGAAAAACGCCCCGTATCCGTTCCGTTTTGTTTGAATTGCCCGTAAACACGCTCTGTCGATTTAACCAAAATAGGCAGCTTGTCAATGAACGACGACAACAATTTTGATATTTTCCGATATTCAAGAAGTTTTTCCGCAATCTCGTATTGCTCCGCCAATTTCTTCAGCGTTGGTTTATCGGTCTTCGGTGCGCCGCTTTTGTTCTTAGCAATAACGGGAAGACCTTTGTCTTCAAATAACGCTTTTTGCAATTGGTCAGGCGAATTGAAATTAATATCACCTAATTCCGCTTTAAGTTCTTTTTCAACTTTCTTTTCGTCACGCTTTAAAACGGTTCGAACGGAATCGACCTTCGTACTATTCAATAGAAAGCCGCTTTCTTCCATATCAATACAAACGTCAAGCAACGGATTTTCTATTTCGTAATACAACTTTCGAATTTGCTTCAGGTCGTTTCGTTGGAATTGCTTTTCGATAAATGCGTACATTTTAACGGTCAACGCCGTATCCTTTGCAGCATAAACAAGCGCAACGTCAAGCGGAATTGTGTCAAATGTCGCTTTGCCGAATAAATCTTTGAACGTATCATTTTCGGCTTTTATGCCAAGTATTTTCGCATATTTGTTCGTTAGGTCTTTCAACTTGAACGTTGGTTCGTTTTCATTTAAAACCCACATTGCAAGCATTGTGTCCATCTTGATTCCACGAAGTCGAACGCCTTCCATTGAAAAAACATGTGCGTCGAACTTGGCGTTGTGAAGCACCTTCAATTTGTGCTTATCTTCCAAATACGGTTTCAACTGCTTCATAACATATTCGGTCGATAATTGGTCGCCTTCTTCGTGACGGGTCGGAATATAAACATGAACGTCTTCGTTTGGAAATGAAATCGAAAGACCGACAAGTTTGTTGTCGCCGTGAACAATGTCCAAGCCGTCGGTTTCCGTATCCAATCCAACCAAATCTTCCGTTCCCCAAATTTCACAAATCCAACGCAATTCATCTTCCGTTTGAATCAAGTGATAATTGTCGGGCGTTTCTTCGACCATTTGCTTCAAATGTTCTTCCCGTTTGACTTCCATAAGACGGGCATACATTCGAAGGGCTTCGGCTTTCGTTATCTTCGCACGGGCTTCAATTTCACCCGCTTTCCACGCCGAATAAGTCATGCGAAGCTTTTCTTCATCTTTTGGCGTGTTTTTACGTGAAAATACTTCTTCCCAAAGTTCGTCAGGCGATTTTTGCGAAGCCTTCTTTTTCTCCTTCGTTTCCTTCAACCGTTCTTTTCTCCGTTCTTCCATTTCTTCGGTTGTTACGGATTCCCATTCGTCAAAATCCAATTCAAGTTGACTTTCGTCCATAAAAGACCCCCGTTTCATTAGTAATCAATAAGGAGTGTTGCGAATTTCCTTCGATTTGTGACAGATACAACAAAAAAGGACGGCAATCGCCGCCCCTCTCTTAAAAGTCTTTTGTTGGGTCATCTTCACCTTCGTCAATCGGTTCGCCTGCGTCTTCGTTCTTGTCACCCTCGGATTCGCTCTCGTTATCTTTTGCGACTTCAGTAATTTCGTAACCCAAGGCGTCCTTGACGGGGAATCCTGCTTTTTGCAATTCCTTCGCTTGTTCTTCGGTTGTTCGTTCCTGAAGTGCTTGTTCGAACGTTTTGTCGGGAACTTCTTTGCCATCCCATTTATCGAAGGTCGCTTGAACTTCCGTCATTTTCTTCGGCATAATCGGATTTAACGAATAAGTCGTTTCGTTCTTTTCGCCTGTTCGTTTCAGAGTGAAAGCAACGTCTTCGAGTTCGTCGGCATAATCGTCAATATTTGCAATCAGATTGTCGCTTTGATTTTTTGTAGCGTCGAAAACACGAAGCATTCCTTCAGGATTTCCGTCGTCGTCTTTCGCCCCTTCTTCAAGGTCAACAAATGCGAACAATACCCGTTTCTTGGCGTACATTCCCGCCCATTCGGAAACCGTTTCGCCTTGTTGCGTTTTAGTCGTACCAATCAGACCGCCAACAAGTTCGCCTTCATAATTTGCAGCTTCGCAAAGAAGACAACGTTCGCCTGCTACGTGAATACATGGTTGCGTGAAAATTCCGTTTGTGAAGTGGGTATGCCCTTTGTACGCAACGTAATCCCTTGCGGATAGAACACGAACCTTACGGCTTTCCCCTGCCTTCAAGCGAACGAACGCTTTCTTCAGGTCAAGACCTCCACCTTGATTTTTAATTGCTTCTTTTGCTTCGTCACCACGTCCTAAAATAACGCCCATTTAAAACCCCCCTTCTTTTTGTTAGAAACGTACCGCAAGCGGGGGTTTTTACGCCGCCCGCTTTTCCATAAATTTCGCAAATGACTGTTTGGAACGTTTGACCAATTGGCGAAGGTTGGCGTCATATTCTTCATATCCAAGCTTTTCCGCAAGGTCTTCGCCTTCGTAACCTTGAAACAAGAAAAAGATTACTTTCGCATAGCGTTCATTTTGCTTTGCGTACTCACGAATGATTTCAACCGCTTCGTTTTCTCCGTCTTCAACAACCGTTTCTTCAACGCTTGGAACACTTTCAAGGGCAACGTCGGCAAGTGTTGTTTCGCCTTCTTCACCGTTTCCAACGGGTGCGTCGAGCGAATCCCAACGTGCGGAAGCGTATGATTTTCCGTCCTTGTCGTCTTCATTGCCTTTCGTCTGATACTTGCGCCATACGCCCGCTTCAGCGATTCGGAAACGAAAACTTACAATTGACTTGAACTTTCCTTTCGTTGGTTCAAACGCTTCAAGTGCTGCCCAAATAGATTCATAGAATGCGGAATAAAAATCTTCGTGCGGTAGTTCAACGCCTGTTTCGGTTGCACGGTTGACCGCATTGCTTGAACAAACGTCAACATAACCTTTCATTGTTTCGACTAATTCAACGAGAATGTCTTCACGGATAAATTCATTCGTTTCGTTGTAATAAGCCACCGCCAAACCTTCAACTTTTGTCCAATGATTTTGATTACGTTCCATTTTTAAATCCAACCTTTCGAAATTTTGAATTGCGGCTTTCGGTCGTTTCGGGAAGAAGTGTTGCGACGTAAACTTGATTTGTGACACATAATCGAAAACTTTTTTAAATGAAAACATGTTTACGTTATAGGCATAAAAATATAGAAAACCCCTACGGAAGAAGAATCTTTCGTAAAGGTTTTTTGTTGTGCCGATTTCCCTGAAGTCCCTAAAATTGCCACTTTGTTTGTTGTGTGTTACCTATTATACGACGAATACATATAAACGTAAACAATTAAGCACGTAATCACAACGGAAGTCTCAAAAACGTTGGTATTACATGGAAAAAGGCATTAAAAAAGCCCCGAATGATTACCATTCGAAGGCATTTAATTCCACAATTTTCATTCCGTCTATATGCTCACGGGCTTCATTTATATCCGTCAGTTCTTCAGGAACGTTTGACCAATCGACTTCGTATAAGTCAACAAGACCGCCAAGCCTATCAATTATTGATTTCCTTGCCTTTTCGCCTGCCTTGTCGTTATCCGTTGCGATAATCAACGTTTCAATTCCCGATTTCAATATAATGTCCCGTTTTGCTTTCGTCAGGTTCGAAGTTCCTATTGCTATCGCCGCAATTCCTTTTGCCCACAATGTCAAAGCGTCAATTTCGCTTTCCACAATCCAAACTTCTTTTTTTCCTTTATGAACGACCCAATGAATGCCATACAAATGATTTCGAATAGGTTGACCGCCTTTCACGTACCAAAACGCCTTTGAATGAACGCTTCGGTGCTTCCACGAAATAACGTTCCCTTTCATATCGTGCCATACAAGAACAATTGATTTCGTTTCAGGTTCGTAACCCACTTCAAACGCCCGTTGGACGTTGAACGGAACGCCCCGCCTTTCCAAATAAGGGTGCTTGAAAAGATACGGTTTCAATTCGGAACGGTCGAAAATTCGCTTGTTTACCTCCGCCGCTTTCCAATCGTCAAAGTTCAATTCGAAGTTTTCAATATCGCCGTAATCAGGCGAATACATTGCAAGAAGATATTCTTCCGTTTCTTCGTACGATTCCCGACGTATCCAAGAAAGCAATTTGACGAAGTTCCCTTTGCGCCATTGTTCGTCGTCATTTCCGCTATCAATGAACGTTCCATTTTCAAGATTTACGGCGAATGACGGGTGTGTTTCGTCACGGAACGGTGAACAAGCTATCAATCTTTCTTCCTTCCAATTCGGTTTTTCCCAATCAAACGATTCAATTTCAGCTTTGACGTTGATTGGAAGTTCTTTTCCCCTTATCAATATCATAATTGTTCCCCCTTCATAAAAAACAAGACCGCATTCTAAAAACGTGCGGTCAAGTCAGGTTCGCCAATATATCCACGGTTAAAATCGCAATGCAAGTCAACGACTTCACCAACGGCAGGTTCACGGCATTTCGCAACAAGTAGTTTTCCTATTCCGTCATGTTGGTCGAAAGTCAAAACGGTTGCAGCGTCTTGAACAACGGCGATTGTTTCGGAATATTGGTCAACGGTTGGCGGCTTCACAAGTCTTGCGCCTTCTTCGTCGTCTTCCTTGTTTTCTTTTTCCGCCGACGTTGGCGTTTGGTGTACGAGAAGAACGGTTACACCGTAACGGGCGAACAATTGTCTTATTTTTCGTGAAGTATTGGACATTGCGTCACGGTTCGAACCTCCGCCTTTATGCGTCATAAGGTTGAAACCGTCGATAATTGCCAACGAAATATTCGGATTCATTTCAAGGTCGGCTTCTATCGCTTCAAGCGTCAATCCATGCGGCAAGTCTTCCATTGTCTTCACGATATAGGGCGTTTGTTCTTCTTCAGATAATTCGAATTGCTCCAAGTAAGCGTAATATTCTTCTTCGTTTTCCAATTGCCCACGGCGTAAATCCGAATTGACAAATTTTCCGTCTATCGTTTCAATACGTGATTCTTGTTGTGATTTCGAAAGTTCGGGTGAGTAATGGAGGACGCCGAATCCACTTCGCCAAGCTTTCCGACCCATATCCGTCGCAATCCAACTTTTACCCCTGTTCGTATAAGCCATTAAAAGAACGTAATCACCTAATTCCATGCCCGTCATTTTTTCGTTCAACGTGTTATATGGAAGGGGAATATATCGGTGTGTTCGGGTTTCTTTCGCTTCTTCATACCGTTCTTTTCGTTCTTGTCCATTAATTGCGAAGTTAGTTCCCGCCGAAAATTCGGTTGACGTTTGACGTTCAATTTGTTTCGTTCTTTCGCCAAGCCACAAAACGAATTCGTCACCGTCTAATTCCTTGTATTTCGTCTTCGCTTCCATTTGCAGCATTTCGAATGCTTGACGTTTTGCCGATTGCTTTTTCAAACGTGCCGAAAGACCTTTGAACGGTTCATGAACGGCTTCTTGATATTCAAAATCGTCAAATTCAGAAACTACCGTTTCAACGTTTGGGCAAGCCCCGTATTGCTTTCGATAGTCAACAATATATTCAAAAACGTCGTCCAATCGCTTGAAGTCGTCCTTGTTGACGTTGTACTTCAGTACGGAATGAACGTCGTTATTATCTAACATTTTCGAAATAATTTGTTCTTCAACCATGAAGTCGAACCCCCTTTCGTTTATAACGACTTCTTGCGATTGTCTTTTCCTTTGAATGGAATTGCGTGGGTCATGCCTTCGATTCGTGAAGCGACTTGTTCACCGACGTATTCATGAATTCGGTCGTCAGGCGTGTTTGAAGTGAAAATTGTCGCCCGTTCTTCCGTTTCACGTTCGTCAATGATTTCGTAAACTTCAGTCGTGAACGCTTCAGTCATTCCACGAAGACCAATGTCGTCAAGAACAAGCAAGTCAACGTTTTTCATTTTGCGTTTCAATGCTTGATATTTGTCGCCGTTTGCTTCCTTCGTTTCGGTTGAACCGCTAAATTGCGAAGAATAAACGTTTTGGAATTTCGCCATTTTCATAAAGAAGGCGGGTTCGTTATTGATAGAACGTTCTTGTTTCGCTTCAAGAATGCTTCGTTGTCGCAAGTATTCAATGACAAGCGCAATTGCTGCCGTCGTTTTTCCCGTTCCTGTTCCTTTCGAATTCTCTTTCGTTGGTACGCCGAAAAAATACAATCCAACACCTTCGTCAACCTTTTCAACAACCTTTGCCCCGTATTTTTGCGTAATTAAAAATGCCTTCGGATTGGATTCTTCGAAAGGCAAGTTTTGAATCGTCGCATTCTTATATTTGTTGGGGATATTGGCGACGGCAAGAAGACCGCCGTCACCGTTGACCCCGTGCATTCTCGTAAACGGGAAGCAAAGGGGGTTGCAAAATGTCGGATTGCCTGCTTTCGAACAATATTCGGCTAGTAAACATTTGTGTTCAAGCGTCATGCCGTGAACCCCCTTTCGTCTTTTTATCGAAGTGCGATTCCGTTACGTTCTTTCAACGTGTCCAATGTGTCGCCATTGTTGAACGGCGTTGATAGATTGAAATATTCGTATTGATTTTCAAGAACCGCTTTCGTAAGTTCGTCTTTCGCTTCGATACCTTCGGGCGGAAGTTCGTCTTCGCTCTTGAATACGTCACCAATAACGTCGAAAACGTCACTTTCAGTTTCTCTTACAATGTCAAACTTTTCGGAATCTGTTTCAGCCGCTTCAACACGATTGAAAACATCCTTTTCCGTCATCTTTTCTTCCATTTGTACGCCAATCACCATCATTACTAAATCTTGCATTAATAATCACCTTCCCTTTGAATTTTTGTTTTCTTTACTTTCACCCAAACGTGTAGTTCCGTAAGTTCGATTTGTGACACGTAACAATAATTTTTTAATCTAATTCGTCAAGAAGTGCGTCATAATGGGAATCGTCGTAATCATATTTTTCCGATTCCGCTTCAACTTTCGCTTCTTCCTGTTCGGAATACTTCGCAACGCCTAACGCTTTATTCGCAAGCCATGAACAAATTTGACCAATTGTAGGGCGTGGAAATTGACCGTTTGCCCAACGTTTGTCGTATTGAGCGAAAACCGTGTCCAGAATCGTCTTTATTTCTTCATCCGTGTAATTCGACAACAATTTATTCTTAATCATTGCGGAATCACGACCCCAATTCGGTTGATACGTTGATTCATAGGTTTCGAAATATTTGTTGCGGAAATAATTCACAACGTCTTTCGCATTCTTGAAAAGAATATTATCTTGTTCTTGGTTCTCGTTACTTGGTTCTAGTTCAAATTCTTTTTCTAGTTCTTGTGCAATAGCTGTTTCACAACCCCCTTGTGAAGACTGTTTCACATTGGTTGCGTCAGATTTCACACCGAAAGTGAAACCGACAACGGGCGAAATGATATATTTGTTACGGCGTCCTTTCGCCGTTTTTTCTTGAACAATACGAATCACCTTTTCACCGTCAATTTCCGTTTCAGTCAATGCTTTCAACTTTGTTACGACGGTTCGACGTGAATACCCGACCATTTCCGCAATCTTGTCTTGCGACGGGAACGCTTCACCTTTGCTATTGGCGAATGTTGAAATCGCTGCAAGTATCGCAAACTTGTCGATTCCTAACGATTTGATTCGACCCTGCTGCAATGTTTCAATATCCAATTTGACGAAAAGATTTTTTGACAATGAAAATTCCTCCTTCGATTTTGTCGGGAATGCGTCACATTTTCGGAATTCCAAGCAACACATTTTTGCGTAACCCTGAAGGAAAACGCAATTCCCATTTGTATTTGCTTTCGTTGTAACGTGTAGCTTCACAACCCCCTTTTTGTGACACCTAAATTAAAAAAGTTTTTCGTTCTCTTTACATACGAACAAACGTTTGCTATTCTATTAATACACAAAAAAAGACGCCTTCCCGAAGGAAGACGCCTATTTCACTCTATTAATTTAAGTAATTATTTTTTGTATTAGAATTTTAGTAAAAAATATTTAAATTAGTATATGGTTCTATTAAATAATATTAGTTTATTTATTTAATCAATCTTCTTTCCATATGTTCATTAATTGTAAAAATGCTTTGTGTTCTTCTTCGTTTAATTTACCTTCTTCGTTTGTAAGCATTTCTGAAAGCATGGTTGCGCTATCAATATTCTTCACGGTTGCCAATGCCTTAAATCTTTTTACAACATTCCCTTCTACCCTAACTGAAAACGGTTTTTTAGCCATTTTCAAATTTCCCCCTTTAAGTTATTACAGTATATTGGATTACACTTCTATTTGAATACATTTATAATATTACCAAAATGAAAATTTTTATACAAGTAAACAATTAAAAAAGATTACGCCCGTAAACGTATGAAAACGCAAACGGGCGAACCTCATTACTTATTATTTTCTTTGTTCAAGATTGGAAGTTTCGAAAGGTCGAAAAATCCGCTTGCAGCAAGACCGACGGCGACGCCATAGAATAAACGTTCTTCAATCGCCCCGCCAATAAAAAAGTACCCTGCGACAAGTCCAAGACCAACGGAAGCGATTGGCATATAGTTAGCAGGAACCCCCGCTTTCTTTAATCCTTCGCCTACCGCCGTAATCACCGCAACAATCAATGCCATTTCAATCATTATTCATTACCCCCTTGTTCATTATTATTTCGCCATTCTTGGCGTTGTTTCTTTACTTCATTTCGTAAATGCAATTCGTCCTTGATTTCGTCAACGTCTTCCGTCAACTTTTCGACCCCTGTCGCAAGCCTTTCGAACTGCTGCGAAATGGTCGTAATAAATTCCGTCAACTTGTTTTCACGTTCCAAACTTTCCCGACGAACTTCGTGGTATTCGCTCCGAAGACGGTCTTCCCGTTCCTTCGCAATTTCTTGTTGACGCCGATTTTCTTTCAGCGTGTACGCAAATAAAGCGACGTATAACAAAGCCCAAACGCCTTGTTTCGCCGCTTCCGCAATTAGAACTTCATTGAACATTTCGACTATCCCCCTTTATAAACGATATTTCGGTTTAACTTTCGGAATCATTTCGAACATTCGTGGGTCTTCATAACCCATTGTCCAAAGACCGACGCCTTTCAATCCAAAATCATTGACCGCAATATTCATAGTGCGTAAGAACGATTGAGCGTCACCGACCCACATGACCGACATTCCTTCACGGTCGCCAATTAGCATTTGACCGAACCAAACGCCCGCGTCCTTCAGAATAACTTTTATTTCTTTGTCGCCTTGCCAAGAATTCCACCCGTCAACGGTTATTTCGTAGTCAAGCGAAACTTCGGATTCATAAACAAGTTCTTTATCCGTTGTATCCGTGTCACGGTCGGTCGTACCATCTTCAGACGGTGCTTCGTCACGGGTTTCCGTTTCGTCAAGTCCTGAATAAATCAAATAACCGTATTTGTCGTAATCATAACCGCTTCGGGCAATACGCCCATATTCACGACGTTCGCCGTCAACTTCGACTTCGAATTTCTCCAACGTTTCCCAACGGTCAAGCGTGGAAATTCCCAACAATGTCGCCTGAATGTGTGCGTCCCATGCGTAAAGACCGCAAGCCCCTGAAGTTCGTTGCAACGTTACATTGCCGCTTGCAGGGTCAACGTCACCGTTATTTACGAATACTTTCGTCAGGTTTTCGCCTTCGATTGTGGAATTATCTTCAACGAATGCTTGAACGCCGTCAACGTAAAGAACACATTGTTCGCCAAGATTTTTTGCGGTGAATGTTACTTCGTCACCTTCGCTTACATTTAAAAGCGGTTGGCGGGCGACAATTGTTTCGGTGTATTCCCAACTATCCGTTTCGGCGTTGTACGTGTCTTCTTCAAGAACTAATTCCGTGACCCCTGTTCCTGTTACCGTTTGACCTGCGCTATTAGTGAATGAATAATTACGTGTAAGGTCAACACGGAATGCGTAACCGTCGGCGACACTTCCTTCGTTTTGTGCCATTAAACGAATTCCCGCTTTGCTTCCGCTAATGATTTGCATGGTCGCTTCAATTTGAATGTTTCCTTCCCATTTTTTCGCAAGAACTAACTGCGACGAAGCGGAATCATTGTAATCAAGAACAATCGAACCTGATTCGTTCATAATTTGCCAACTTCCTGTTGTGAAACCGACGTTTCGTGGGTCTGAATAACAAATCTTTTCGCCGTTTTCGTTGGTTCCAAGATTGTCGCCTTGACCTTGCACCGTATAACCTCTTTGTGCTTCACGATAATAGGTTGTATCTTGAAGCTGCGGTTGCGGTTCGTCATTAAAAGCCCTTTCGCTATCATAATAAGATTGAAAGTTGTCTTCCCATAAAATAGCGGGACGGGCGTCACGTCGAAGCATTTTCGCCGCCAATGCCATTTTCGTCGGAAAATCAGCGTTCTTTGGAAGAATCGTATTTCCGTTCGTGTCCTTGTTGAAGTCGTCGGATGATTTCTTTTTTAACGGTTGAAGATTCGAATTTAACATAAGTTCGCCGCCTGAATAATTTTGGTCGAAGGCGTCACAAACGACAAAACCAAAAATCGGGGTGAATTCGGTACTTCCCGCACCGTCAACCGTGATTGTGTTCGACCCTTCGTTTAATGTAAACGTACCGCAATCGTACCAATGCGAACCATTCAAAACGAAAGGATACCATTCTTCGGTATTTCCGCCCCCTATTGTAAAATTTGTACTGTTCACGTTTCCAACAAGGGTCATTTGGTCATACCATGAAAAAGAAGTTATCGCCACAATTTGATAATCACCTGAAGCGGGAACATTTACGTTATATTCGACCAAACCTTCAGGAACTTGTTCTTGTAAACAAGCCGTTCCGTCGCTATTCGGCGACCAAATACGGTGAACGAATTCGTATCCAACGAAAACTTCGTCCGTTCCATCAACCGTTTTGACAACGTGATTGAAGTCTAACGTATCAGGGTCAAGGTTCGGGTCGTATTGCCTTCGTTCGGAATAGGGTGATTTATCGCCAACACCTTCAGGCGGATTGACTGCGAACGCCTTGCCGCTTACATTGTCAGGAATATTCGCAATGTCGTGAACATTCGTCCATACCGGCATTTGTTGTTTCGAAAAGGAAGTCGCATATTCAACACGGTTATATTCGCCAATCGTAGCGGTTGAAGTACCGCCGTTATGCTCCTTTATATCAACGTATTTAGGTTCGAAGTAATCGTAAACATGTGGATACATAACTTCATTTAACGATTCGCCGTCTTCTTCAGCCGCAAAATAAAGATAATCTTGCGGTGAATATTGAAAAACCGTTTCGTCCGTGCCGTCGCCGTCTACGTCTTTTTGAATACGTTGATAATGTTTATAACGACCATTCTGCCAATCTAGCAATTGTAAATAGGTGATAGTTGTACCCGCTTCGACAACACTTTCGTCGTGCATTCCCCACCTATGACCATATGCAGCCGCACCAACGTAAACATTTTCTTTTTTCAATGCGGCGTTAGGGTTTTGTCCAATCGCTTCTTCAATCCATTCACAAACGTCCGTAAGCCACCAAATAGGCGTTGAAGCACCTGCGGAACTTCCGCCCCAATGAAAGTCATACGTCATACATTGCAATTCGTCCAACGTTGGATTTCCGTTCATATCGGTTGATTCGGCGAATAATTTATAGTTGTGGAAACGGTAGTAATAAGGCGTTGAATTGCCCCACATACCATAAGAATTCACCCGAAGACGTTTACCCTTCGGAATACATACTTCGTTCTTGATTCGCTCTAATAATTGAATATAGCGTTGGTCGTAACCTTGTGCGTTCGGGTCGCTTGTCATAGAACCTTCGAAGTCAATTTCGATTCCAACCATATTCAACGGCGTTCCTGAATTACGTGAAGACTTGTAAACGTCAACAATCGCATTCAATTCAAGAATCAATTGTTCCTGCGGTAAACGTCCCGCCGAATTCGTAACATCATTCGAAAGAACGTCCTTGACCGTCGCCCAATCGAACGGAATAATAAATTGCATATGCCAATTCAAATCAGGGTATTCAATCATGTCGTTTTCCAGAATAATAGGCATACGAACGCCCGTATGAGAAAGCGAACCGTTCACGTCGTCAAAATAATATCCGCCGCTTGAATAGTCGTAAATTTTCCCTTCGCTATCAACGCCGAATTCGTGAAGACCAATCGAATAAATTTGGTCATGATAGTTTCGTAATGAACGGTGAAATGCGTCGTCTTCGCTTCGTCCCATGAATGACCACGTAAGCAAGCGACGATTGTTGTTTTCCATAATCAAACCCCCTTTGAATTAGTAACGTGAACGACCGTGCGTCCATTGAAAAAATGACGCATATCCGTAATAACCAATGCCCACGTCTTCTAAATATTTGTATTGCTTTCGAATTTTGTTTCCGTCGTCATCTTTCGTTATAATTTCAAGCGTTTTTTGTTTATAAAACTCAATACGAAAACGGGTCGAACCTTTTGGTGCAAGAAGAAATTTATTCCCGTCAATTTGAACGGGGTAGTCGTAACCGTTTATATTTATCGGTTCTTCCTGAATCAAATCAACGTGTTCATTTCCGACCCTTGCGACCCTTGTATTCGCATGAACGTTTATTTCTGTTCCTGCTGCCGCTCCGTCGAACCACATTTCCCTTGTATAGCGATAATGAAGCGGATGTTCAACGAACATTGATTCGACCAATTCTTTATTTTGGTTTTCGGCAAAACCGCCATTTTCCGCCTTTTGACGGTATTCTTCGATAATAGGTTTATAATGCCATTCGTCTTCAGGAATCTTTGCGCCTGCATTCGTTGAAATGCGGCAAAGGTCGAAATCTTCTTTCGGGTAAAGCGTAATATCAAGACCCGTCGGAAGAATAGGAACCGACCAATCTTCAGGAAGATAATTCGGAACAATAACCGTTCTATGACCACGACCCATAATGTTAAACCAACGCTTTTTGACGTCGGTGAACACTTGCGGCGGATTCGCTTCAAATTCATTCGGGCTTGCAACGTTTATATTTTCGTCGTCCGTCCATTTCAATTGTTTCATCATTTCTTTTGTGTTCGGAATCCAACCCGTAAGCTGCCGACCGCCTTGAAACTGAATGTCGGTAAAATAAACGGGTTTTCGGTCGATTCCGTCCGTTGACGAAACGGCGTCATTGACTTCAACTTCGAATTCGACTTTTTGCACCTGGCGATTTGGGTCGGCTTCAAACGTGCCATTAAATCGAATCCAATCTTGAAGCGTTGGAAGTTGGCTCATACGTTACCCAACGACCATTGAATTTCGGATACATGACCGACCCACGACGTTGCCACCGTTCCGCCTTGCAGCATAACGTCGGTTAAATAAACTTTCGGTTCACCTGAAAACGACGAATCGTCAGGTTTTCCGCAATCCGTCGCTTCTAGTGAAATTTCTATTTTTTGAATCCTGCGGGTTGGGTCAGTATCAATTTGTTTTGCCATGTTTCGAAAACTATTCGTTGTAACTGCCATTTCCGCACCTCCTTTTTTATTCGTCTGTTACGTCAGGAATCCCCAAGTAATGCGTTTCAGGAACTTCAGGGTCGTCGTCATAGTAAACGTTTATTTTGATTCCAACAAAGGCGTCTTCACTTCCACCCCGTACAATATCGCCTTCGGTTGCGACTGCTGCCGAAATTGTATAAGTTGAACGGTGTGCGACCCCTGCGACTTCTTGCGTAATGGAAGCCGTTTCGTCAAAGTTTGGCGTGACCACAAACGACCAATCACCCGAAAATCCTGAATTTGCAATTGCGAATTTCGTCCCGACCTCAATCCAATCGGAATTAATACCTTCGTCAGCCCGTGAATTTAACAGTTGGTTAAATACGGTCATTTGTTGGGCGTCCGTTTGTGAAAGCGGGTCGTTCGCTTCTAATTCCTGAAGACGGTCGTCAATAGCCCTGCTTTGAACGTCAGCCAACGTTTTTTGCGGTTCGGAAAGTTCAACGTCCGAATTTTCGGGTTTCCTTACGTCCCATTTACGACGAACAACCCTTTGCGGCAATTCTTCGTCAATCATATCTTTATCGACAACCGCAACCGAATCGCCTAATTGATACGCTTCGTGTTCGTGTCCCGATAGCGTCGAAAGGTCGTGAACCTTTGTCGTGTATTTCATTGTTGGTTTCGACATTTCTTCGAGCATTTTTTCGCCGTCAGACATTAAATTTTCGGGAATCGTATAACGTGAATCTTTCCAACGGTAAGTTCGAACCTTTTTACGAAGGTTTAATTTTTCAACCCATTCGTAATTTTCGAGATAAGGAACGCCGTTGTTTACGGTCGTAATATTAAGTTCGCCTTTTCCAATTGGATAAATTCGTGTTACAAGGTCATACGTGTCAACCTGCCGTTCGATTTCTTCAAGGTTCTTATGATAATAGAAACGAACGCCATTGTCTTCGCCAATACGATTCAACAAGCTAACGGTTTTCGTTTCCGTATCGAACAACAATTCACCGCCCCAAATCTTTCGAACTTCCTGAAGCAATTCAAGAACGTTTCCCCAATCCTTTCGAAGTGTTCGTTTCCTTCCGTCCGATTGAACACGACCAATTTTCCAATCAATAAGCGGGTCGCCTTCTTCGTAAAACACATTCGAAAAGACCTGTTCAACCGCCGTATATGCGTTCACTTCGACAACTTCATAGTCTGCAACGTTCCATTCACGAAGTTCCGTCCAAAGGGCTTCGCAAATGAATTCAACATGAATTGCGCCTTGCTTCCCTCGAATGGTTTTCGTTTCCTTCACGATATAATGACGGTTTCCAATAACGACACGCATTTCAACGGGGTCGTCGCCGATTTGTTTACGCTTCGGGTCGTTATAAGGAAGCTTGAACGTCAAAATATCTTCAGCATTAATTTTTTCTTCGATAATAAGGTCATAGGCGTTTTGAAAATCGCCCATTGGTACAAGACCGCCTTCAAGGTCGAAGAACAATTCAAGCGGTTTATCAACCAGCGAAATTCGTTTCTTCTCTTCGAAATCAAGAATTTGAATTTCGTCAAGGATAGGCGTATTTGCAACGAAATCCGACGTTAGCGTTGCCCGAACTTGTATATAACGTTTGTCGGTTTCTGTTACAAGACCACCGCCGTCGGTTGCTTTCCATGCGTCAAAAGTCGTTCCGTCGTTACTCATTCGATATTCAATTTCAACATTCGTTCCGTTAGATAACGCAACATTCGATTGAACTTTTCCGTAATCCGTCAAGCCGCCTTCGCCTAAATCAACAATTGGAGAAAGCCACGTTTGCGGCGTAGCGGTATAGTCGCCATTTATCGCCGTTCCAAGTCGAAGCGAACCTTCTTCCGTTTCATAATCCAGATAGCGACCATTCGAAATATTGTTATAATAATTTTTGATTTGCGTTTCAGTCCAAACGTCTTCGCCAACGCAATAAATCACGTCGTCAATTGAACCTTCGAACGGATAACCTGCCGTAATCATTTGACCGACTGAAAAAGAGTTTGGAAAGCCGCCTGAAGCGTCAGGGTTTCCGCTTGTGAATAGAATCAATTCGCCGTTGACATAAGCCTTTACCGCCCAATCGGAAGCGTTTGCGTCCCATACTAAACAAATGTGATACCATTTATTCGCTTCAAACGCCTGTTTTCCCCTTCCGTAAGCCGAACCATTTGAATATAAGTTGACGGAAGTTGTTGCACCGTAAACCCTTACGTTTAACATTGAAAAACCGTAATTTGAATCATAGTTTAATGCAACGTGAAGACCTGCGTTATTGTAACCGTCACCCCTGTTCGTTGCAGGAATAGCGAACAACGCCGAAACGTCGTTTTCGGTTGGTTTTATCCATAACGAAACCATAAGTTTATTTGAAGCGGGAATACCCACGTCTTTCCAATTCGCCGTTGACCCGTTCAATTCTGCTGCTTGACCCCTTGCGCCCGAAACAATTGTTGGACGACTTGCGTCAAGCCATTCAAACGTTGATTCGGTTTCAAGACCAAAATCAGGGTCAGAATTTCCGTTGTAATAAATATAAGGATTGATAGGGAAATTCGGAAGGTCAATTGAACGGAAATCTTTTGTATCCGTAAACAACGCTTTTTCTGTTGCCATTGTCGCACCTCCAATTTTTAGATAATAAAAAAGACACCTTCCCGAAGGAAGGCGTTCGTTGTCTTCCATTTGACAATTAAACCAAATGAAAGTTTGACAATATAAAGTTTTATAGCCACGTATCACGAAATTCGAATGTTACTTCCGCAACGTTTCCGCTTGCTTCATAAGTGTTTTCGCCTTCGTCCATTTCGAACCAATCGCCCGAAACATATTGATAAGCTGCCGAACCTGTTTCGACCATAGTCTTTTCAATACAATCAATTTCGTAAACACTTGCAGGCGAATCACTTGAAAACGTAAGGGTCAACGTGTTTCCGTCGTTTCGTGTCAATGAAACCGCACCGTCACCGCCATTATGCGTAATGGTCAACGTTGGTTTTGCAACATACATTCCGTTATGAGTAACGGGGAATACGGTTGAATACGTCCCAACACGAAGGTCAACGCCGTAAGTGTGTGGCATTTGGGCGCATGTGAATTGAATCGTGAATGTTCCCATTTGCCCGACCTGTTCAAGCGGAATTTGATTCGAAACCCGCCCGAAATAACATTTGTCAGGTTCGTCGTCGAATATAATCATTTTCGTTCCTTTCCGTGGATTCAAAACGCTTGCAAACCTTCGTGCATTATTTTTCATTGACGAAGTTCCGTCGCCGAAAATCGTACATTCGACTTCGATTTCACGGGGGTCATAGGACATTCCGTAATCCCATGCCCCGTCGAAACCTTTAATTTCTTGAAACCTGTTCGAAATAGGCGGCGTCATTGGAATATTCTTTTTGTTGACAACGACGTTCAAACTATCGGAATGAACGCCGTCGAACGTGAATCCGTTCATAAATTATCGCCCCCCTTGTGAACGGTCTTGATTACGCTGCAAGTTGTATAATTCTTTCGATACATTGCGAACGTCCCGTTCATCATTCGTTTCCATCCGTTCAACGTTGACAAGCGGCGCATTATAGTTCGTTCCGCCGTTTCCGTTACCATTTCCACCGTCAGGTAAGTCGCTAAAATCAACCCTTCCTGAAGACAATCCGCCAATTTGCGGTGCGGAAATCTGCATTCCGTTCATGCCGATAAATGCTTTCTTCAAGGAATCAACGCTTCCAAGTACGCTTTCAGCAACATTCGCCATTGATTTTTTCGGAAGTTTCGCAACCCTTTCGATACCGATTTGTAAACCTTTAATCAAGTTTACGCCAATTTCATCACGGAACACACGGGAAGGTGAATTAATCCCGAAGAAATCTTTGATTCCGCCGAGTACGTTACCCGCAAAACCTGAAAGTTTTCCAGAAATCCAACCTGCCATATCACTAATTCCGTTCCATAGACCACGAATCAAGTCCTTTCCGACGTCTAATAAATTAATATCAGAAATCGTATTGAGAATTTCTTTTGCAATGTCCCATGCTGCGGAACCAACTTGACCGATAATCGAAAGAATTCCGTCAATCAACGCCCAAATGATTTCGACACCTGCGGAAAGGATTGCAGGAAGATTTCGAATAAGAGCGTCCACAATGGCGAAAATCAGCTTAATAGCTGCCGAAATTAATTGCGGAAGAATTTGAATAATGCCGTCAATCAATGCAAGTAAAATGTCGATACCTGCCCGAATGATAGTCGGCAAATTCCGAATGAGTGCGTCGGCAATCGCTAAAATCAACGTAATCGCCGCCTGAATCAATTGCGGTAAAATTTGAATAATACCGTCAATCAACGCCATTAAAATTTTGATTCCTGCCTGAATGATTTTCGGAAGCAACTTAATCAACGTTTGAATAATCGTTGTAATTAATTTAATAGCTGCCGTAATCAATTGCGGTAAAATCCGAACAATTCCATCAATCAACGTCATAAGAATTTTAATACCCATTTGAATGATTTTCGGCAATAGTAACGTAATCATGGCAACAAGTTTATTGATAACCTTTGTCACCGCACCTAAAATAAACGGTAACGCCTTTAGAATTCCGTTAATTAAGGTCATAAGAAGACGGATACCTAACTGAATGATTTTCGGCAAATACAACACAAATTGTTGAATCAACCGTGTAATGATTTGGACAACCTTCGTCAATAGCTTCGGAATTGCTTTTTGCGCCCCGTCGCCAAGACTTGAAAATAAAGTAAGTCCCATCATAATCAATCGTGGAATACCGCCAATCAGAAATGCGATAATTTGCGGAATCAATTGTTTGACTGCATTTAATAACGGTGTAAAGTCACCCGTCATAATCGCTTTCTTGATTGCTTTATATAGGTCAACAAATTTATTGACCAAACTTCCGATAATTTTCGAAATGACTGCATAGACTTTCGTTTGTTGGAAAGCCTTCCACATTTGCATGATTTTCGTCCGTACCTTCGTAATAATCGAACGAAGGCTTTCCATGTTGAAGCCCATTTTCTTCAGCTTCGCAATGATAACGTCACCGTATTTCGAAAATAGAATAAATGCACCGACAATAAGCCCAATCCCTGCGACAATTAAGAGCATAGGCGCATATGCAGCAAGATAAGAAAGCCCTAACGCATAGTTAAATGCAATCATTCGTGCCGTACTAACGATAAGTGCGCCCAACGCTTTCGCCTTTACAATCGCCGCATGTGCGATAAAGCCAAGCATTGCAGGAATAACAACCGCCGTCAGTACGCCTGCAAGTACCGCAAACGCCGTTCGGTTTTTCCAAATGAACGAAAGGATTGACCCGAAAATACTTGCGGTCGTTCCGACGACTTTTCCAATCGTCCCGAATACCGCCGTCAACGTCGCTTTGATTGCGGGCATATTCTTCATGACCCAATTCGCAAATGAATTTAATTGCGGAAGCATTCGTTTTCCCATTTGTTTCGCCCATAACATGAACTCATTTTTGATTTTCGTAATCTTCGTGAGTAAGTTGTCTTGCAGCGTTTTTCCCGCCCTTGCGGTTGCGCCTTTGACGTTTTTCAAACCGTTTTCCGCTTGCGACATAGCAAGTACGGCGTCACTTCCCAAATCTTCCCACATAGTACCAAAATAGGCGACACCCAAACGGTTTTGCTTCGTCTTGTTATCAATCTTTGACAAACGTGACCCAACCTTTTGTAACGCTTCGTCACCTGTGATTGAACCGTTTGCGACACCTTTGAAAAATTGGTCTGCCGCTTTTTGCGACCCGAACAATTCTTTTGTCAATTCGTTTGATTGCGCCGTTCCGTCGTGCAATTTAACATTAAACTCTTTCAAACTATCGGCAATTTTATCGAAGTCTTTCGACCCTGCTGCCATACCTGCGTTCAATGCGCTTGCGAACGTATCCATAGAAATACCTGCGTCAGCTAGTACGGGCGAATATTCGTTAAATGTTTCTAGTAAATCGCCTGATTTATCCCCCGCTTGTTGCGCTAACTTCGTAAACATATCCATAGATTCGGTTGACGTTGCACCCCACGCCTTCATAACGGAATCCGCCGCCCGAATAGATTCGGTTACTTCCCAACCGAACGCCTTTTGTAACGTAAGTGCTTGCGTAGCGGTTTTTTCGGCTTCTTCGCCCGTCTGTCCAAGAACCTGTTTAATACTTGTCAACGTTGAGTAAATATCTTGATAGTTCCCTTTTGCATTTGCAAACAAATTGTCTGCGATTTGTTGGAACTCTTTCATTTCTTCTTTCGTTGCGCCTGTTGCAGCTTGCATTTTATCTAACGCCTTTTCTTGTTCAAGTGCCATTTTTGCGCCTGCTGCGCCAACACCTGCCGCCGCTACTCCTAACGCTGCAAATGTTGCGCCTGCTGCTTGGCCGACCCTTTGCGTCGTTTTCGAAAAATCATTCAATTCGGATTTTGCTTCGTCCATTCCCTGTTTGAATTCGTCAACTTTAAGTTTTAACGCTGCAACGATTTCCCCCGCTTTCGCCATTTATTTACACCCCCGAAAATAGTCAAATAAAAAAGAAGGCATTACGCCCCCTTGCGTTTTTGAGAATTCTCACGCATTTTACGGGCGATAGCCTTCAAGTCGTTTTCGTCTTCTTTTGTCATTTTTTCTTTACCTAAATATGACTTGCCATCAACGTCTTGCAATTGCTTCTTAAACTTCGTAGCCAATTTGTTCGGGTCTTGCGTATGCGGGTTTTGGGCAATCGCCAATTCAGTCATTCGGTCGTTGACTTCATCCTTCTTGATTCGTTTAAGATAAAATTCAACTTCGTCAGGATAAACTTCTTCAAGCGTTTGTTGTTTCGACCAACCATAATTTATTGCGAATAAATGGATAATGTCGAAAAGCCATTCTTCTTCGGAAGCACCGCCCGAACTTACTTCGTCGGACGGTTCATCACGTTTTTTACTTGACCAATCACCTTTTGAAGATTGTTCACCTCGTAAATAGCAAGGAACAATTCAACACCGCCGTCAAGACCAATTTCAGGGTCATTCGCAAGCGTGTCTTTATCAATGCCTGAACCAATTGAAATGATTTCGATTACTTGACCCCACGCTTCACCGAACAATCCGAACATTGCTTGAAACATTTGTTCTTCATTTTCCGTATCAATATCCGACAATTCAGACATAACGCCATTCGGAAGTTTTTTCAACGCAAGCATTAATTGTGCGTAATCGCCAAGCGGAAGTTTTTTAACCTCAATCGTATCACCGTTTCCAAGAATAACGTCTTTCTTCGTTCCAACTGCTTTTTCCATTTCGTAACACCTCTTTTATAAATTTTCGAATTCGATTCCTTTCGCATTTAAGGTTGCGAACCTATTTTCCTTGCGTCTTACGTGCAATATTGATTGCCGTTTTCTGCTGCTTGTTTTCTTTTAATCGTTTATCGTCTTGACGTTTTTCTTTCGCCATTCAAATCACCTTCGCTTTAAAATAGAAAACCCGCCCAAACAAGGACGGGTCATAAATTACGTTGTTGAACCTGAAGTGACGGAAGTATCGCCAATTGTGGCAAGAAGACCGCCGTCATCCCGACTTTCGTCAATCAATGCGGTAAACTCCACTTCGTAAACTGATTGTTCGTCTTTACGGAATGGAAGCGTAACTTCGGACGTGATAACCGCTTTGTGAAGCGTGATATTAAGTGACTTGTCGGAAGTCGGCAACCATGAAGGGTGAAGAACAAGTTCTTGTGCATTTTCGGAAAGTCGCTTTCCTGCCTGCGAACCAATCGTAAGTTTCTTCGTCCCTGCCGTTGAATCTTCGACAATCGTTCCTGTTGGAATTGCGTTCTTCAATTTGTCAACGGTTACTTCCGCCAATGGTACAGTCACCCGAACAACTTCGCCTGTCAGCGATTTATCGACCGCCGTGTTTCCGTAAAGGTCAACAATGACGTCTGTATATTCAGGTTCATAAGCAAATTCGCAACCGCCGTTTGTGTGTCCCAAATCTTCCGTTCCATACGTTAAATTTTGGACGCCGATTTGAACATTCGAAATATCGCCCATCTACAAAACCTCCTTATGCTTTGTTTTCACCCTCTTTCTTTTTGGGTTGTTCTTTGAATTTTTCAGCCTTGCCCCGTGCAATAAAAGATTCCGCACGGTCTTTCGGAAGGTCAACAATGTCGCCAACCTTAATTTTCTTTTTATCTTTGACGAAAATTTCGTCATGCTTGACTTCAATAAATTTTACTTTCATGCGAAAACCTCCTTCTTTGGTTCAATTCTTCTATTGCCGTACTTTACAAGCAATATTGATAGAATAAATTGAACGACCGTTGTCGTCGTGGTCAAGATAAATAGGTTCACTTTGTTCCGCAAATGTTCCGTAAACATAAGACGAACCGATTTCGAAATGTTCCCGACCGTGAAAATGTTTCCAAATTTTTTTGGCAATTCGTTCGGCTTCGCTTGCTTGCCTATGCCGTACAATAATTTGAATGTTTGGCGAAGTCAGTCCGATAATATAATGGTTCGGCGGTTCGCCACCTTCTACACGAACAACGGCGCAATCATTCGCACGTTCGGGAAATTGATTCGCATAATAGTCGATAGATTCAACCGTTTCCATATACGAAATAACTTCGGCAACTTCCATAATTATCGACCCCTCAATTTATTTTTCATTACTTTCGCAATATGGT
Organism: Halobacillus ihumii; assembly: GCF_902726645.1. Classification (NCBI taxonomy): domain Bacteria; kingdom Bacillati; phylum Bacillota; class Bacilli; order Caryophanales; family Bacillaceae; genus Halobacillus; species Halobacillus ihumii. The sequence continues at coordinate 4,172,491 of NZ_CACVAO010000001.1, read as the reverse complement.
CATAAAATGCTTGACGTTCTCCTTTCAATGGACGTTCAAGATATTTACGACCGACCTGGTACGTTTTACCCGACATTCCTGTTGTACCGCCTTTCGCTTCAGATTCTTCGCCAAGTTCATAAACGCCTTCGTGAATCCATAACGCATAGTTGAAATCACCTTCAAGAACGGAATAAGAAACTTCGGCTTCAATGTTTCCTGCGGTCTTTCGAACCTTGCGTTTATGCGATTTCTGAAGGATTCCTTTATAGAACGGCGTGATTTCTGAAGAAATCCGAATCAATTCGTCAACAACGTCATTCATTCCCTGTTCGCCTGCTTCCATTGCGTTTTTATCCGCCATTTCCATTTTTGTGAGAAAGCTGCTTGCGTTCACGTCAAAATTCATTCCGTCAGCCATTAGACCACCACCTTCGTAAATGAAACCTTTCCGTCAATGTTTCGCATGAATTTAATATTGTTCGGTTGATCGGTTTTCACTTCGCCATTTGGTTCGGTGAAACGTACTTCGTCAGCATGAACAACGTCAACGAATCCAATGAATAGAATCGTATATTCAGGAACAACGTCTTCTCCTTCCGTGCGGTCATTGACGGTTGTCTTCGAACGAACAAAGCCCTTCAGGTTTAACGTTTCCCCTGCAATCGGGTCGCCCCAAATATCAAGCCCTTCAGCCTTTACAATTTGAATATCATGCGGCGTTGGAATCATTCGAAACCTCTTGCCGCACGACGATTGCGCCTTTCGATATACTTGGATTCTGAATCAATATAGCCGACCCTTGTACTGATAGAGCGTCCAACACGACGCCCCAACACCATTTTCGCCTGCGGTGCAATAGTTCGGTCAACTTGCGAAAGGGAAACGGAAATTCCGTCAACTGAATAAGACGTGACACCTGCTTCGGCTTGCTTTCGTGCTTCCGAAATCTTCAACAACCAATGCGTTTGTTCGAAAACGGCTTGATTCGGAATTGGTCGTTTTTCAGGGTCGTATTGCGAATAGTAACGATACAAAATATTTGAAGCGTTTTTCAACGCCCGTTTCTTGTCGGGTTCGTCGGCGTTTACCCATGCAGCATTTTCGAAAACTTCTTCGGTGAAATAGGTTTCCGCTGCTTGTAAATCAATCGCCATTTATAGCACCCCCGTTTGTTTATCGTGCCAACGCTTGAACGTCGAATGAAGGCGAAGTTCCGCCCGTTTCGTATTTCAAACGAATATATTTCTTGTCTGTAATAACGCCAAAACGTTTGTCAACAACGGCTTGCGTAATTTGTGGAATTGCGGAAATTTCTTCAAACGTTGCGTTGTCGTCACTTCCTTCAACAACAATATCAAGAATCGGTGAAGTCCCTGATACGTTGGAAACGTCAAGACGAATTTCAAGCGGTTCGGATTGACTAGAATTCACTTCAATTGCGTCGCTTGTCGCCGTCGCCGTTACTGTATCCGTAATTGTTAGAAGACTATCCCACGCCATTATTCATCACCTTCTTTTTTAGTTTCGGCTTTCTTTCCAGATTGCTTTTTCGTTTGCTTTTTCGGTTTATCTTCGACAAATTCATATCCAAAATCTTGTGCAATACGTTTTGCTTTTTCTTCTTCACCTTCAGGAATTTCAGCAACGCCGTTTCGGAATTCCCATCCAAAATAAACTGCATTATAATTAGTGCTTAAAGCTTTAAGTTGTGCCATTCGAAAGACCCTCCTAATTTTGAGATAAAAAAAAAATAGGCGGAAGCGGAATCAACCCGCAACCGCCTTTGGTTCGTTATTCAAATTATGCGGTTGTGTCTTGCTTACGGATTACACCGCCAAGACGTGCCGCCGCTTTCGGGTGAAAGTCAGCAAGACCGCAATAGAATTCAATACGAGTACGATATACAGGTTTGGAATCAATTTCGCCTAAGTCTTCGACCATTACGCCGCCATTCGTTAGACCTGAAATCGCTTCTTGCGCTCCGAAACGTACTGCATAAATAGAACCTTCGTTTGAATTCGTCCCGTTAGCAAACGGAAGAATACCGTCTTCAACTGTTCGAATTTGAACATCACCGAAATAATCGACGGGACGACCGAATTCGTCAGTTCCGTTTTGAATATAGTGCGGCGATTCTTGCAATAGAATCTGAAGTTCACGACGCATTGCTTTCGACATAAACAAGGCGTCAGCACCGCCTTCAACGCCGTCAAGTAGTTCGTGAAGCATAATCAATTCTAATGCTTTACCGCCTGCCTGAACTTCGTTTCCGTTATTGGCGATACGCTTTTTCAAGCCGTCGAATTCGCCCGTATTTGCGGAAGCGTCACCGTGGAAGAACTTGTTCGTAAACTCTTTCGCAAGTCCTTTTACCTTCAAGTTCGTTTGAACCGCACGTTGGTTATTTACGTTTCCAAGTGTTCGTGCAATAAATTTGTCAACGTCAACGTCGCCCCCAACGATAGAAAGCGTGTCAGACTTTTGAACAACACTTCCGCCGCCTTCGGTGTAACCTTCATTCACCTTACGGAATTCAACTTCGCCAAGTGAATCTTCTTGGTTGTATTGATAAGAGTTCCCTGCAACCTCCATTTGCGGAAGCATTTCAAGGACAGGTGAAGTTCGTGCGAATGTTTCAATTACGCCCGCTTGCAAAGTATCGGTTGATAGCTTCGCTGCTTGTGCTAGTGATAAAGCCATTTTGTCATTCCCCCTTTCGATTTATTTGGTCGAAATCAAAAGGTTTACAACGCAAAAAGAAAACTTGTTTACGTTACAACCAAAAATTATTTCCGACCGTATCCCGATAGAAGTTTTTCCATAGGGTTCATTTTGTTTGTGTCTTTTGTTTCTTGACCTTCTTGCGGATTTGTCTTTTCACCAACTGGTTCTTCCGCTTTATTGCCAAATAGACCTTTTTGTTCCGCATTGTTCACCCATGCAAGCTTTTGTTCAGGCGACAAATTTTCAGGAATCAGGTCGTGATAATCTTCGTCAATAGTTTCAAGCTTTGCGTCAAGTAAACCGTTGATTGTACCTTCCAACGCTTCAATGCGTTCGTCGGCGGATTGTTTTTCCGTTTGTACGGCTTCAAGATCATCTTGCGCTTGCTTGTAAAGATTTTCATATTCGCCACGCTTTTCGGCTTCTTCCTTTTCCTTGCGTTGGCGTTCCGTTTCTGCTTCGTCTTGTTGCTTTTTGAAAGAATCCAATTCTTTCTTCATTTCCTTATAATTTTTGTTTACTTCGTCGAAACGGTGCTTCGGAATCATGTGTTCCTTGTCGTCTTTCCCGTCGTCCTTATCGTCGGTTTTGGTCGTATCCGTGTTTTCCTTCCCGTCGGAAGCTTGACCGTCACCGCCTTCACCGTCGCCACCTTCAGCGAAATGTTGAAGATTCAAACGAAGAAATGGTTTTTCTGTTTGTTCCTGTTTTTCTGCAAGTACGTTTTCAACTGTCATTATTTATTCCTCCTTGCCTTCGAATTGTTTTCGTCGTCACGACCGACGTTGGGCATTTGTAATAAAAAGGAATCGAATTCGAAAACCCATAAAATAAGGATTCACGAACCGATTCAATAGTTAATTCGACCATGTGACACTTTCACAAGAAAAAGTTTCAAATTTTTTATTTATTTTTCTGTTTCTTCAATAGTCGTTCCGCTTCGCTTCGATTTTCTTCGAACTTGTCACGAATGTCTTGCGGTAAAATATCCAAGTCACGAACAGGCGTGATTTTGTGACGACAATTCGGGTGAAAGATAAGGTTCGACCGACGCAATTCTTCGTAAGTCATAAAGCCTTCCGTTTCTCCATTCATAGAAATAATTTGTCCTTCGAATTTTCGACAAGCGTCTTCAGCGTTATGGTCGGAAACAATCGCCAAGTCAACGTTCCTTTCTTTCGCTTCAAGACGTGTTCCTTCAACGTGTGCTTGCAGCATTTTCGTTCGTGTAACCATTTCGGCGTAAGTGTGAAGCTTCCAACGTCTGCCCGCCTTGTCAACGATTCCGACGTTACCTGTCTTTTTGAACATTTTCCGAAGTTCTTTTTTCGTCACGTAAGTCGCCGACCTTCGTCCCTGATTCATTGCCGCCGATTTCGCTTGTTGTTCACGAACGACATTGCGAACCATTTTGATCGTTTCTTCTTTCATTTTGTTGTTCGCCTGAAGCAAGTCTTTATATGTGTCCGTGACCAATTGGCGACGGGCGTCAACAATCGTTTCGGAAGCGGCAACCATTCCAATCGCTTCGTCAAAACTTGCGGCTTCTCCAAGCGCAACAATTGTTTCGGCTTGCCCTAATTTGAACGCCGTTTCGATTTTCTCTTTCGCCCATTCTTCAGATTCTTTGTCAACGGTGCGAAGTCGTGACGCAACATATGCCAAGACCTTTCGCATTTGCGCTTGCGAAATTTCTTTATCCTTTCCATACGTTGACAATTCAAGAATTCGATTGAGAATATCTTCAATTGCCTTTCCGTAAATACGAACCAAAAAATCAATTTCTTCTTCATATTCAGGAAGTTCCAAATCCCATTTCGGCTTTGCCAAATCTTTCACCCCCTACAAAAAGAAAAAGCAGGGAATCAGTTATTCCCCACTTTCGTCATTGTCTTCTTGATTTGAATTGTCGTCTTCCGATTCAAGCGGCGTTTGAAATGCGGAAGGGCTTGCGAACATTTCGGAATTTCGTTCGTCTTCCTTTTCGGCGTCTTCTTCCATACGTTGAAGTTCCGCTTCCGCTTGTTCTTCGGTCAATCCGTCGATTCGCATGAGTGCGGTTTTTTGACTGATTGTCGGCTTGCCGCCTGTTCGAACGTTCATGATATTCGCAAGTTCGGCGTCGTCTTGCGGTAAACCGTCCTTGAAATGAATGGTAGGTTCAACAATGTCATAATTTGCTTTACTTCCTAACTTTTCATGTTCAAGCATTTGTGCAATCATAAACATTTTCTTCAAGCCTTTATTATAGAATTGACGCTTCCTATTAATCTTTGAAAGCAACGAATTCATTCGAAATTTAATTGAAAGACCTGAAGACCCCGACGTTCCTGAATCGCCTTTCCCTAACGCAAGGGCGGGAATTTCAGCGTTTACAAGCAACATTTCCGTCACCCTGTCGAGTTCTTCAAACGCTGCCTGAAGTTGTCCGTCCCATGTGATATACTGCGGAACAATATCGTCTTTACCCATGATTTCGAATACCTTGTCACGACCAACCGCAAAAACAGGATTTCCGCTTTCGTCTTCGCCAAGTACACCAGCAGGAACCGCAATTGACGGGTCAGCGTGTTTGTCGAGAATTTCAGCGATACGGGTCAAGCGGTTGTTGATTTCGTCAAACATTGGTTTATGTTCGGACAAATCGTCTATCCCTTGCCAATCGTCGTCAGTCGAATAGTTCGGAATGTGAACGACAAGCGGAAACGGGACGCCTGTTTGAACCGTGCGGCGTTCGCTTTTAATTTCGTTTTGAATCTTCCATTCCACAACTTTCATTCCTGAAGTATCGAACGGCATAATTTCGAACTTGGAATATTCGATTCGGTTCGGATAATGCGATTCAACGTGAAGAATCCATTCTTCGTCGCCTGTTCCTTCGACTACTGTCGGATATGCAACGTGAACAACTTCGATTTCTGAAGCGTCACCTTCACTAACTTCAGGAAATACATATTTCGGATTCTGCGGTTCAATGATTACACGGAACGGGTCGAATTTCTTCGGTACTTTTCCGCCCCACTTTTGACCCCAACGAATTTTTAAAAAAGAATCGCCACGGAACGCATTTCCTGTTGCGGATTGTTGCAGCTTCATATTCAAATCATTTTGTTCAACAATTCGGTCAATCGCTTTTTGTTCTTCCGATTCATCTTCACGACCTGCCGAAAATGTTGGCGGTTCACCAAATAAAAAGTCTGCGGATTTCTTGCAAATTAAGCCCGCAAGATTCGAAGAAATATAAACGGAATCCGACGGAACATTTTGCAGCCTTTCGAAAACGTCGTAATGGTCGCCAAGAAATAATTTTTTGTTTTGTGCATAACGTTCGATTCGTTCCCTGTGACCAATTGGCGGATAATATTCGCCTGTCTTAAATAATGCCATTGTCAAACCTCCTTTCGTTTAGATTCCTTTCGGTTTTTTGTAATGCGTCAATCGGCGCATTTTCGTTCCTGCTTCAATTGCCATTTGTAAAGCGTCAGGCAAGTCGTCGTTGACGCCGTTTGGAAATTGTTCAAGTTGTTCAAGCAACAAACGTTGGTGACGCATGAAACGAAGCGCACCGTTTTCAACAAGCGGTTCAAGTGCTTCAATACGTTCTTCTTTTTTCGTCCTTGATTGAACAGGAAGAAGTTTCGTTCGATAGATTCCTTCTTTCGGCATTGCCGCTTTCAGTTGACGATAGAAGTCGTGTTGCGCTGCGACTGTTTCAATCATGAAGACTTTCGGATTGTATTTCTTCATAACTTCTAACGCTTTATTCAACGCTTGGTGAGCGGGTACTTTTTTCGCCCACGCTTCGACGATATAATAAACGCCCGTTCGTTTATCACGGGCGACGGTTACAATTGCGTTATAGTCGGAATTTTTATTTTTACCCATTGCAATATCCCATGCCGTGAAGTATTCGAAGAAACGTTCCTTTTCGTGCTTTTCTTCATAATCGAAATACGTTAGTTCATCAGGTCGGAAGATTGCGTTTTCCGTGTCGATAGGATTGTTCATAAATTCGGAATTGAACGCCCTGCTTCCCATGTTTACCTTTTCGTGAATCAACGCTTTATAATTCCAACGTCCAGACCAAAGAACTTCATGACCCTTTTCCATTTCTTCTTTGTTCCGCTCAAAAAATTCTTCCGCTTCTTCTTTTCGGTTTTCGTTCTCTTGATCTCGAAGAATGGATTCGTATTCGTCCCATAAATCGCCCCTGTCAGGTTCTTCGACAATTGCGGCGAACTTCTTCGAATGGAAATCACTTCGACCCATAACGTGTTGCAATAATCCTTCAGCCGTGACCGCCGTTCCCATGTAAATAAATGCGGTTCGGTCAGGTTCACCGATTGGAATAACAACCGAATTGAACCAATGAATATTTTTCTCAATCAGTTCAGGCGTATTTGTATTTTTAGAAGATTCTAAATCGTCACAAATTACCAGATCGGGACGGTGTGCGCCGTTACGTTTACCCCGTAACTGTTTCCCAATTGAAGCGGCTTCGACCATTGTTCCCGTTGTCGTCAAGAATCCGTGTTCGTTATCTTTTTCATTTCGTGATTTTTCAGGCGACAATAATTCCCCGAAGTCATTTCGAAGCTTTTCGTTATGCTTCATTTCGTCACCAATCCATTCAACGAATTTTTTGGCGGCGGCGTCCGTTTCTGAAATAATCAAAAGATAGTGCCGCTTGCCGAATGCAATTTGGTGAACGGGGAAGATATTCGAAAGATACGCCGATTTCGCATGACCCCGTGGGGCAGACCACGCAACCCTTTTGTTGATTTCTTCGTTTGAAACAACGTTCATAATCCCCGTAAGTTCCGTATGGAATTCAGGGGCGTCGTCAATTTCGATTCCTTCAGGAATAAGGTTCCCGCCGTTTTCAGGGTTTCGTTCTTCCGAAAAGTATTCATACGCAAAATAAAGCGTGTCGCCGTCGCTCTTATCAATACGGTTCAACGCTTTCAGTTCTTCCATATAATCAATCAATTGATTCGTTTGCCTTTCGTTCAAGTTTCCGTTTTCCTTCCGAAGCCGTGACAATAATTCGATAGCTTCGGCGATTAGTTTCATTCGTTTCTTTCGTGCCGTTTGGTCAACGATATATTTTCGGTCAACAATGCCGACATTCTCGTTCATTCACTTCACCCCTTTTCGTGCAAAATAAAAAGACGCAACCCTGTTTGGGTTACGCCTTGATTCGCTTATCTTCTATTGTCATAAATAGGGTGAAAAGTGAAATAACAAGATACTATTTTTCATTCGCCTTTTCAAAGTAATGAGATAGTTTTTCATATAGTGCCGAATTTTTGGGAACGCCTGCAATATTGTCTTTATCAAAACGAATTTTTATATACCCTTTTTCGTCTTTGATTGCCCTTAATCCCAAACCGTCTAAATCCAAATATTGCTTTGCCATTTTAAAAATCCCCTTCTGTTATTTGAAAATTTTATTGATTGCTTTTCCTGCCGCTTTGCCTGCGATTCTTCGACCGACACGTTTACCAACCTTTCCTTTTTGGACTGCATTCACGTCGTTCGAAAATTTAAGTGCGTCGTAAATAATTTTCTTGATTCCCATTTTATTCGCCGCCTTTCATTGCTTCAGCAATTGTTTCGAATTCCTGTTTCGTCAGGTGAACAAAATCAACATTGTCGGTCAATCGGTTATATGTGCGAATTTCAACGTCTTCCCCTCGAATGACCGCAACCTTTTTGTCTTTGACCAATTCTATTATCTTTTCATTCATTTACAATTTCCCCTTTCGAAATACTCTATTAATATTATACAACAATTAATTTGGGAAGCGGGTCGCCCCGCCGCCCCTTATGCTTTTTTGATAATTGCTTTCGCTTCGTGGATTGTTGGAACGAAGTCGATTTCGTTTTTGTCGGCGTCCTTTACAATGTAACCAACTTTCGGGAAGTGCTTCGCCTTGATTGACATTCCGTTTGAAGCTTTCCAGAATGTTCCGTGCTTTTCGAAAGTCACTTCTTCAGGCGTTTCGATTTCTTCGTTGCTTTCGACTTCAATCATTTGAAACTTTTCGAAGATTCCCGCATAACTGTTTCGATTCTTTTCCGCTAAATCCTTTCGGGAATGGTAGGAAAGGACGCCCCAACTTCCGTTGTCGTAAGCCGCAAGAACAAATTGATAATTACTTTTTTCGCTTTTGCGTTTTGCAACCCGACCGTCAGGAAGAACGACATTGTATTCGAATTTCTTTCCTGCCTTGCGAACGCTTGCCGTTGTGATAACTTCTTCGTTTTCTTCAGCCGCTTCTTCTTCGTTATGTTCGCATTGTTCACAATCACATTCCTGAATTGTACGGATAGCCGCAAGTATTTCTTTTTGTGTGTATTCGTGCGCCGTGTGTACGCCGTAACCCATGTTTCCGAAATAATAACCTTCTTTTGCAATCGCCCAATATCCGTCGCCGTCGTTTTCTACAATTTCAATCATTCCTTGATATTTCTTCGGTACTTTGATGTTTGTTTCGTTTTTCATTTTGTCGTTCCCCTTTCGTTTGTTTGACTATAATTATATTATACGACGAATATTATAATAGGTCAACATGTTTTCGAAAATTAATCAAAAAAATAAGAAGGCGAAAATCCTTCGCCCTCTTAAATCTCAACTTCACCAAGGTATTCGAAGCGGCTTTTGCATTTGGCGCAAATATACCGTTTGTCATAGCCTTTCATTTTCTTCGTGAACTTCTTCCCGCAAACGTCGTTTTTACAACGGTACAAATGCCCGACGCCTTTGAAGCGGTATGTTCCCGTTCGACTTACACCAAGGCGGTCAACGGTTCGCTTGAACGTAACGTCGCCGTCGTGAAACGGCTTCCCTTGCATAAATAAAGCGTAATGAACGCATTCATGATATAAGACGTCAAGAACGATTTTATTTGGTTGATTTTTTACGAACTCATACGACATTGATATTTTCTTCGGTTGGTTTCCGCTAAACTGAAAATATCCAAACGTTGATTTCAGTCGTTTATTAATTTCGATTGGAACTTCGATAGCCATTCCGAAATTATCGAATAGAAATTTTTCGGCAGCTTCAAACAATTGTTTTCCGTTCATCATTATTATTTTCCCCTTTCGAAAAGTAAACTTGTTTACAAGAAGGGCGAAATAAATCGCCCCGCCTGTATTACCTTCTAACGATTGTTGAATATCTTGCGTAATTATAGCCTTGTGGGTCAACGACAATCATTTCTTTCGCTTGTGGCGTTGTAACCCCGACACATTCACGGAACGCCCCACGCATTACTTGACGCCTTTCTTCTTCCGTCCATTCGAAGAATCGTTTGCCTTCGATTGAAGCGGGTGCGGTTGTTGAATCCGTTCCGCCTTTACCTTCGAGAAAGTCCCAATCCGCAAGAAGATTATATTTAAAATATTCGTATTCTTCAGCGTCCATAATTGCGATTTCGACAACCTTGAAGTCTTCGGAAATTCCTTCGACGTGTGACCAATGCGTTTCGATTTCGTTGGCGTGGTCAACCTTGCAAGCGAATTTTCCTTTTTGAATTTGTCCCGTTGTGTTAAGTAATTTCATTTTTAAATTTCCCCTTTGCGATTTGATAATTCCATTATACGACGAATTATGTATGTACGTCAACATGTTTACGAAAGAAAAATAAAAAAGACGACGAAAATTATTCGCCGCCTTCGTTTGTATTATGTTAGTTCCTGAATCGTTTCTTTCATATCTTCGTATGCTTGCTTAGTGAAATCGGATGTTGGTTTCCATTGGTCAGCGTATTGCGTTTTTTCTATTGCGTCCCCGTCCGAATCAATGCTTGCAGTCCTTACATATTGTTTGTGTCCTATTCCCGCACGAAGTTTCATCAATTTTTCAATGTCATCTTTATACTTAGAATTCATTAATGTTTCATAATTTGCGGATATTGCGTTTCTAACGGCTTCTGCTTTCTTGTAAATTTCGTAGCCTTTGTCAACATTTGAAGTCGTGTTTTCAAACGCCTTTTCAATTTCCGTAAATGCTTCTTCGAGTGCTTCGTGTTTTTTCGAATCCGCTTCCGTTGGGTGTAGTTCCTTTTTCGTATCAGGAACTTCTTCGAAACGAACGGTTCCCGACGCTTGTTGTTGCGCTTGTACTTTTTCGGTTTCGTTCCCGCCGTCCATATTAGACATAACGAAAATTGCTCCAACGACTAGGACGCCGTATCCCGCCGCAAGTAATTTCTTCTTCATAATTGTTCCCCCTATATTCCAATGATTCCCTTCAATGGTACAAATAGATTTCCGCTATGTCAACAAGTTTACAAAAAAAAGACGCCTTCCCGAAGGAAGACGCCAAAACGTATTGTTTATTATTAGCGATAGAACACAAGCGCAATACTTTGCATATGGTCTTCGTAACCAGACCAACCGCTATAAAGGTCAACCCAAAGTCGCATTACCCTAGTTCCTGCCGTGGAATAATTGTGAAATGCTTCGTTTACTGAACCTCCGCTTGCAGCATTACCCGCATATTTGGTTTCAATGTCCCAATAATATTCGGTATTACCTTCTTGCATTGTCATTTTGACATTAAAATTGCCGTGTTCACTTGCGGTGAAAGTTGTAAAAATGCTGTAACTATCTTGGTCAACATACAAATACATTGGTTCATTTGGGTAAGCTGTTCCCTCAGTGTAATAAACTTCAGAATACATAAAATCACTCCTTAAAATTAGATTTGTGAAAGACTTCCTTGTCTTTCGATAAAACGTGTTGTGCTTGAATCACGATTTGTAACACCAAAGGTTGAATACAATGACACAAGAACAAAAAAAAAATATGCCGCCGTGTTTGGCGACATTTCATAATTAAACTATACGGATAAAGAACAAGTTACTTTTCGTTAAAACGGCGGATTGATTTCGATTCCTGCATACCATAACGCAATAACAAATGCGCCAACAATCATTGCAAGCGGAAATATAACGTAAATCAAAAAGTTAAAAATTACGATTAGTAAAAACCAAACGAACCCGCAAATAAAAATAAACGTATTCAATAGAATGTCGCCAACAAATTTCATAATGCCGCCCCCCTTGTACGTTTTCAATGAAACGTGTTGTAAAGGAAGCGGCGTTTGTGACATTCTCTATAATTTACTACCGACTACGTTTTTCTTCTTCGTTTAAAATGACCACAACGAATACAAACTTTAAAATCCGTTTCGGCGGTGTACTTATGAACGCCCCGAAGCTTACATTTGAATATTCGTTTGAAGAATTCCGCCATGTTGCGAACCTCCTTTCGTTGAACATTCCAAATCATAAACGGCGAATAAATATTTTGTCAACATGTTTGTTTGTTTACCTTTATGCAAAATAAAAAGGTCGGCATTTCGCCAACCCTTTAAAAATCGTATTCATTTCCGTTTAACGCTTCAGCGATTTCTTTCATTGACGGTTCAATATATCGTCGGGACGTATCAACCGAATCATGACCCGCCAAGCTTGCGACAATTTCAATCTTTCCCGTTGTATCCGCAACATTTTTCAAGAAAGTATGCCGCAATTGGTGAACGGTAAAATGGAACTTTAGATTTTCGTTTAACCTACCCGCCATATGTTGAACGCCCCTTGTCGTCATTTGTGGCGAACGTTCACTTGGAAATAGGAAGTCGCTTTCAACGTCCAAGTCTTCACGATATAAAAGCCAATGCCTAACGCTTTGCGCCGTTGCTTTATTTAATGGAACGTGTCGAAACTTTTCGCCCTTTCCGTTTGTAACCGTAATCAATTTATTTTCGAAATCAACTTCGTTTTCCTTCAGGTTCACCAATTCGTCAACCCGTAATCCTGCGTTGACCATAAGCGAAAATATAGCGTGATACTTGACCCGCTTCTTGTCGTTTGCAATGCGTTTGATTTCGTCAAAGATTGCTTTTACTTGATTACGGTCAAGCCATTTTGTTTCGTTTTGCTTGGCGACCTTCTTCGGCTTGATTCCGTCCATTGGATTCGCTTCGACGTGACCCTTTCGTTTCATTACGTTGAAGAACGTCCGTAATGATTGCAACCGTCGGTTTATCGTTGCAGGTTTCGCACCCGAGTTTTTCAAATGAGTTGCGTATTTTTTGAATGCTTGCTTATGGGTCGGAACGCCCCCCGTCCCCCGTTGGGCGGGGTCGAATTCTTCAACGTTTTCTTGCGCCCATTTATTGAAGTATTTCAAATCATACACGTAATTTCTAACGGTTGCTTCGCTTCGTCCTTCTTCGTTCATTTCTTCGATAAACATTTCAATGAAGTTTTGTTCAATCATCTTCGTTCATTCCCTTCGTTTAATTCGCTATGAATATTATACGACGAATCAACAAGAGAAGTCAACAATATTATATGACGAATTTATTTTGCGTATTCCTATTATATCAACGTTACTGTTTATTCATACAATTATTATTCGTCGTATATTCTCTATTATATAACGAATATCTTGCGTCTATATGTAAGGGAAGGCGACAATAATTAATCGCCCTTTGCTTCATCAATAAGCCCACGTAATTCAGATAGTTCATTTTCAATGTCGCCATTATCCTTATCTTTATTAGATACGTTTTGTTCGATTTCCTGCTTTTCAACCAATAGTCCAAATAGCTTGTAAAATAGCTCTATCGCCTTTACGTTACCTTTTGCAGCTTGCTTTTTGTGTGCGCTCAATACGTCAGGAATTTCATCTTTAACGTTATTCAACGACTGTTCAACAATCGCCTGCTTGAATTCAGGTTTTTGTCGCCAACGGTGCAATTGTCGAACACTTACGCCACAAGCTTCAGCAATTTCGTCAAACGACATTCCCGCCTTTTTCGGCATAGACAAATATCCGATTGCCTGAATTTGCGTTTCTTTGAATTGCGTCATATCTACCATAACAAATAACCCCCGTAAATGAAAAATTTTATTCGGTCGTCCAAAGACGGCATTCAACGTATATTTGAAACGTAATCCACCAACGTAAAACCAACGTAATTTGCACCGTATTTAACGCCAATAAACGCCTTCGTGACGGTATTTTGTAACGTTCTTTTAACGTCAATTATACGTCCATAAAACGTTAATTTTACGTCAATTATTACGTCATTCCAAAATGTCAGTAACGCCTATTTTTACGTTATTTTCGGACAATGTTTTTGACGCTTATTTTCACGTCTTTGACGCTATTTTTACGTCAATATATCCGACAATATATTCGTTCAATATGCGTTCAATTTACGTCTATAACGTTACTTTCGTTTCTAACGTCAAGATATTCGAAATCAATATTCGCTTCAATTTGCGTTATTATCCCTTTCGGGAAATTGCTTCGCAATTATTGGTTTTCTTAAAAGCAATAATTATTGGTTCTAGTTCGTATGGATTTCGTTCAATACGTTATTTCTAGTTCTTGTGAAGCGCATTTCACAATCCCGTGATGAAACGTATTTCACAACCCGAAGTGAAACGAAATCTTGACAAGTATTAAATTTTAAATTTCTGAAGCGGCTTTTTTGCGCTGCAATTTCACATTCTTTCGCAACCCGATTTGTCGGCATATACGAAAGTTGGAAATCGAATCATTGACCGTTTCGCCAACCCGTTTCATTTTATTCGAACGGTGCATTGTAACGGTTGAATTCGAATTCCTGCGACAAAGGCATGAACGCCAATGTCTCTTTTCCTATTAAGTAAGTACGCCGAAGCGGTTATTTACAAGTTATTTTGACGAATTATTTTTCGCTTGTAATGTAATCTTGTTTACAATATAATTTAATGTATAAGTAAACGAAAGGAATGATTCGTCGTGATTGAAGGATTACACAAAAATTCACAACTTGCGGTTTATGTGCGTAAATCACGTAAAGACGAAGACGATTCGGAAAATACGTTGACCAAACATAAGCAACAATTAAGCGAATTTCTTGAAAAAGAAGGTTTTCAAAATACGCAATGGTTCGAAGAAGTAAGTTCCGCCGATTCGATAAACAAACGCCCAATTTTCGTCGGCTTGCTTTCTATGATTGAAGCAGGCGCATTTGAAGCGGTTGTTGTTGTCGCTTGGGACAGATTGACAAGGGGTTCGCAAATAGATTCGGGAAGGGTCGCCGAAACGCTGAAGGATTCCGACACGTTGGTTTTAACGCCAACAAAGGTTTACGACCTGAACAACGAATCCGACGAAATGATGAGCGAATTTGAATCCGTCATTGCTCGTTCGGAATATCGTGCAATCAAGCGACGTTTACAAAACGGTAAAATAACGGCGGTCAAAAATGGAAAGCATGTGAACGGACGTGCGCCTTTTCCGTATAAATACGACCGAAACGACAAGAAAATTAAAATAGACAACGAAAAGAAAAAAGTCTATGACCTCATATTGAATCTTTACTTGGAAAAGCACAAAGGAACAAGAGAAATTGCCGTTACATTAAATAGAAAAGGGTATACTCCGCCAAGTAATAAACCAAACGCAATTTGGCGGAAATGCCAAGTTCGCAATCTATTAAGAAGTGAATTCACGCTTGGATACGTCCAATATAGAAAAACGAAGCGGGTCGGAAATCAAACGTTATTACGTGACCCAAAGGAAATGATTACTACCAAAGGCGAACATACACCCGTAAAAACGAAAGAACAACACGAATTGATTTTGAAACGTATGGCGCAACAAGAACGAATCAGTCCACGGGCGAAGAAAGGAACGCATATTCTTTCGGGTTTATTGGTCTGCGGTGTTTGTGGCGGCGGTTTAACCTTTCGTAAGCAAAAGAAGAATCCAAAAACCGCAAAAACAGACGATTATTATATTTATGTTCGTAAATGTATGAATCCTATAAATAACGGCAAGGATTTTTGCAAAGCAAACAAGACCTGCAAGCAGGAAGTTGTTCTTGATTACGTTTATAAAAGTATGCTTCGTCATAAAGAAGAAGTGTTGGACAAACAGAAATTTGAAGAACAACAAGAAGAACGGGAAAGTGGTCAAGAATTGATAAACGTTCAGGAACGAATTGTTGAAGAAACAAAAGAATCAATCGAACGTCTTGACGATTTATACATTGACGGGCATATCAATAAATCAAAATATGAAGACCGAAAAAGTACGCTGCAAGGAAAGATTTACGAAGCTATGAAGGAAATCGAAAGAATTGAAAAAGACCACGATTTGATAAACCGTGTTACGAAAGAAGACCGTCTTAAAAAATGGGAATCAGTTGATATTGAAGAATTGTTTAGTGACGAAATGGGCGTAAAGGAGAAAAACGAAATCCTGAAGTTGTTGATTGAGAAAATCGAATACAAACGTGAAGGCGACAATATGGAAATAGAAATAACGTATTATTGAAGCGGCAGGCGTTGACCTGTCGTCTTTTTTATGTAAAAATCCCGTCATAGAGACTTTTTATCAATGGTCTTTCGTGAGAAGTCCTTCAATGCTGGTCGTAAGCCATTACGATTAAGTAGTCAGCGGCTTCCACCAATTCAGCCCGCTCATAAAATTCCGACCACTGAGAACTATCAGAAATAAATGTAACATCTACCGAAATAACCAACCCTTGATTATGGGCTCGGGGAGTAAGTTCTCTAACAAATTGTGTAAACCATTTGCCGTCTTCCTGATAGACATTTTCAAAATCCAGGTTAATTCCATCCAGGTTATACTTTTCTGCAAATCGTAACAGCTGATGGACCATCTTTGTCCTCTTCTGATAAGCCGGCAATACTTTTGAAGTTAATTCAGGATCAAAGCCATTCGAAAAAAGCGCCCACACTTGATCTCCGTTTGAATGGGCCGATTGTACATAGGAAGCGGAGGCACGACTGTGAATTTCACCTTTGTCATTAACAAGGGTGAACCATGTGGGAGAAAGCACAGTAATACCAGGACGGTTAGGAAGCTCTTCTGGATTTGCACGTTCGGTATAAATCCCGTCCCAGGCAAGGTGAATGGGGTGGGTGACTTCGCCTGGCACTTCTCTCTTTTCTCGTTCTTTCTGAGTTTGTACAGTGGAGGTACCTTTAATCTGCAGAGAACTTTTAGGAACATACCCTGTATAACCGGAAGGGGTCACAATAAGATAGAAATCCTGCTTCTCCATAAGAACGGTGACCTTGTCTAATCCTTGCAGACTGGTATAATAGGATGACGTTACAGTAGGTTCGCTTCTGACAGCAAGCTTATACTCTTCTACATCTGCCTTAACCTTTGCTATTTTCTTTTCAAACCCTTGCGAAAAGGTATGGACAGCACCATTTGGATACGTTTTAATAGATAAAGCATATATAGTTTGAAGAAATTCCGCAGCGATCCATCGATTCTCCTCTGTTTCGAGGACAGCACGATAAGTAATGTCTATCAATCTATCATTCTTTTTATAAAACGGCTTGCCAATGGTAATTTGATAAACATTCTCTACCGTAGTAGCGATCATGGAATCACTGTTCCGATCATAAACGACGGGTTTATTCAAAGCCTGTCGTACATATTCAATAGGTATGTAAAGGCGCTCATCTTTCATCACCCCATGAAATTCCGAACGTTTTCCTTCATAAAACAAAGGTTGTTCATAGGAGGAAAACTCAATCTTTTCGTTCGATGGGAATGGATATAACCATATAATTGCACCGAGCAGCAAACATCCAGCAAAAACCCAAAGCCATACTTTTTTCTTACGATTCATATTCATACGATCCTTTCTAGACTAATCATAAAGGATGTAAGGGGTAAAGAAAATAAAAGCAGGTTCCAGGCTCAGTTAATTTGTTGTTCTTTCACACCAGATATAGTGATAAACTATATAAAAAAGGGAAGTACCATTGGAGTCTCCCTTACCCAATTCTTCAAGACATAAGGAGTTGTACAGCATGGAGTACGCCATTTACATCATCATAGCTTATTTGCTTGGATCAATACCTTCAGGTCTGCTTGTTGGTAAAATAGGCTACGGTATCGATATTCGCGAGCATGGAAGCGGCAATCTTGGAGGTACTAATACGTTTCGGGTATTAGGCATTAAAGCAGGATTGCTCGTAACCAGTACAGATATGTTAAAGGGAACGGTCGCCACGGCTTTGCCGCTTTTAATGGGAGCCGATGTGATTACTCTGATCATTGGAATATTTGCTGTGATTGGACATACGTATCCTCTTTTTGCAGGATTTAAAGGCGGGAAAGCGGTCGCCACTTCCGCTGGTGTCGTGTTAGGAATTAATCCGATTATTTTTATTATTATGTTAGCAACCTTCTTCCTCGTCCTGTATATGAGCAAGTATGTGTCACTATCTTCCATGATTACTGGAATAGTCTCAGTCGTTGTTTCTATTATATTTCAGGAATATGGGTTAACGATTCTTATCGCACTATTTACAATCTTCGTGATCTATCGCCACCTGTCAAATATCAAGCGGATTATAAACAAAACGGAACCAAAAATAACTTGGATGTGAAAGAAGTCTATGACAGGTGAACTGTTGTAGACTTTTTTCTTCTGAAAAGTGTAAAATGAACACACATTGGCAAAGCAATAAATTGTATAATTATTGTTACATATTGTATACTTTGACGTATAACGAAGGTCAAAAAAGGAGTCATCGCTATGAATCAAACTGAATTGAATAAAAACAAACAACTCCCTTCAAAGAAGGAGCGACATAAACTTTTCGGCTCTGTGGATCCAGGGCCCCGTACGAAACCTGAACAAAAAGAGAAAATGGTGGATTTACAAAACTCCAAAAAGGATTTCTTATTTAACATCGATATGGTGGGCATTTCCAATGTGAAACACCCCATTCAAATTCCGAGTCAGCTCGTACCGCAAATTCAGACGACGATTGGAACGTTTTCTTTTGGCTCCTCGATCGCTCAAGGAAGCAAAGGAACCAATATGAGCCGTTTTACTGAGCAGCTCGATAAGTATCACCGTGAAGGATTTGCCATAGATATTGAAACGTTAAAAGCGTTTACAAAAGAACTGGCTGGTCGCTTGAAACAGGAAGATGCAGAAGTTGAGGTGTCTTTCCCATGGTTTTTCGAAAGAAAAGGTCCTTATTCTGACTTAGCTGGAATGAACCATGCCGATGCCACAATCAAAGTACTTTACGATCAAAACACGGGGTATGATGTAACAGTTGAGCTGACTGGTAAAATAACGACTTTATGTCCCTGCTCTAAAGAAATCAGTGAATATAGTGCTCATAACCAGCGCGGAAATGTATCAATGAGCGTAAAGCTTACTGAAGACTTTGATGAACAGCAAACTGATTGGAAAGCTGCTTTACTGGAAGCTGCAGAAAGTAATGCCAGTGCAAGAATTCACCCTGTGTTAAAACGTCCGGACGAGAAAATGGTCACAGAGCAAGCTTATGAGAATCCTCGCTTTGTTGAAGATATTGTCCGCCTTGTTGCTGCTGATTTGTATGAGTATAGCTTTGTGGAGGCTTTTGAGGTGAGCTGTCGTAATGAAGAATCTATTCATTTACATGATGCGGTTGCTACGTTAAGTTATGACAAAAAACAGGAAAAGACACCGAAGTAACAGCTCATGAAGTATATCCTAATTGGACCTATTACGTTCTACCGTAAGTTTATCAGCCCGTTGACACCACCTTCTTGCCGTTTTCAACCGACCTGTTCAGAATATAGCCTTGAATCTCTGAGAAGATTTGGTTTGTTGAAAGGAACTTACTTGACGATCCGGCGCCTGCTGAAATGCCACCCCTTTCATAAAGGAGGCTTTGATCCAGTTCCACTCCACAATCATCGCAGCAAAGAAGAATCGGAACGTTAAGTCAGGACGTGCATTCTATTGTGAATGTTTATCTCGCTGCGTTTAAGGATAGACAAGGTTATACGAGGCTTAGATGAGGAGATGAACTTATGAATTTAGTTGTAACAGAAGACGCAGCCAAATGGTATGAGAATGAATTAGATATCAATGAGGAAACCTCTATTCGGTTCTATGTTCGCTATGGAGGAGCGGGCGGTCTGCAGCCAGGCTTCTCACTGGCTATTCGTGAAGATGAAATGAGAGAGCCTCTCGCCACTGCGAAAGTCAACCATGTTGAATACTTCATTGAAAAAGATGACGAATGGTACTTTGATCAGCATTCATTAAAAGTTCAATTAGATGAAAAGTGGGATGAACCTGCATTTAAGTATGAAAAACAATAGACGCCGTCACGCGACGGCGTCTACTTTTTATCTAACGAAAATCGTCTAATTTGGTCCCATTGGTTCTCGCTTGCTAAGATAGAATATTGTCGGGCCCCAAATAGATCAAAATGCGGGTAAGAAGGATCTTGATGAATCCATTCTTTCTGCAATTTATACTGTTTTCCCCACTCGATTAATTTATTAATGTCTGAACAGCCTGCCTTCGTTACTGTATCACAGCCAGGGAACCTTTCATCAATCCAGTAATGAGTTAAGAAAGCAACCTCTCCGTTTTGAACCCGTCTTTTCCACTGTTGCAATTCCTGTCTTTTTACACCAAAGGCCATTACGCTTCTGACTCCATGGATTGAAGATAGGCTTCATGCCATTCGGGAAAGCTTCTGCGTATTGAAACCGGACGGAAGCTCTCCTGCTTTACAATCACATGTTTAGTTGTACCCTTCACAGCAGCTTCTCCACTCTCGTGTCTCACTTCATAACCATAGGTGATTCGAAGTCCATCATACGCTTCTACCCATGTCAGCACGTGGACATCATCACCATAACGGACAGGTTTTTGATAATGGATCGATACATCCACTACAGGAGAGTAAACCCCTCGCTGCTCAATTTCATGGTATTTAAAGCCAAGATCTTCAATAAATGCTGTTCGTCCTATCTCAAACCATACTAAATAATTTGCGTGGTACACTACCCCCATCATATCTGTTTCCTGATAGCGTACCTTGATTGTAGTCCTGTTTTGTTTCATTTCTTATGACTACTCCCTTCGAACGTTATGCCATGCATTTGTTAAATCATTTAGTGTGAGCGTGTTCCAACTGTCACTATCTTCTTCCATTAAACGGATGGCCTGATACTGAATCGCTTCATTGACTAAATTATTGATAAAACGACCATTTCCCTCTATTTTATGTGATTGAAACTGATGTAATAAATAGGGTTCAACTTCTTCGGACAGTTCATATCCATACTGTGAAGTTTGATAGATTAACATGTCCAACAGTTGCTGTTCATCATAATCTGGAAAAAACAAATATTTTTTAAAGCGTGATGATAACCCGGGATTGCTGGCAATCAATTGCTTCATCTCTTGTTGGTAGCCCGCTAATATAACGACAAGGTTCTCATTATGGCGCGTCATCTCGTCTACTAACGTTTCTATCGCCTCTTTGCCAAAATCATCACGCCCGCCATTATATAATCCATAGGCTTCATCGATAAAAAGCACACCGCCTAAAGCTTCACGAATTTTCCGCTTTGTCTTGATAGCTGTTTGACCAACATAGCCGGCAACGAGATCACTTCTAGAGACGACCACAACATGTCCTCGTTTTAACAACCCGCATTCTTTTAAAACTTGTGCATAGATATCTGCAACAGTTGTTTTCCCTGTACCCGGATTTCCAAAAAACACGGAGTGGAGCTGGATCGGTACAACTGGGTAGCCGCGTTCTTTTCTTTTTTGTTGAGAGTGTACAAATGCTGAAAGCTTTTTCACTTCTTCTTTTACATTGCTTAAGCCAATCAGTGACTTCAGACGCTCCATAGGTGATGTCGATGTTTCGTCAGGATTATCATCAAAGCTTAAATCTTTTTCTTGAATCCTCATATGATCCAGCCAATGATGTTTATCCTCTAACTGTTCGGAGGCACCTTTTTGGAAAATTGTTTTTAACACGAGGTTACGCACAGTTCGCGCATTGCCGAATGACTCATCCACTCGCTCTTTTTCAATGAGTGTTTCAAATAGTCTTAGTGCCTTTTCGGTAAAAAAGAAGTCATTCTCAAGGGCGATTGATTCAGCTATTTCCAGGAGCTCATTCATTTGATAATCTGGGAGTTCAATATGATTCTGCTCCGGAAACCTGCTGCGCAAACCCGTGTTGGACCATAGAAATTGTCTCATTTCTTCGGGGTATCCAGCTAGAATAACAGCAAATTTCCCGCCATATTCCTTGCTCGTCATCGCCGATACAAGCGTATCGATAACAGCCTGACCATAGTCGTTTCCTGTTTGGCCCTCTCGCTTCAAACTATAAGCTTCATCAATAAATAACACACCACCGACTGCCTGTTGAACGTAATTGAGTGTGTTTTCTTCACTTTGACCTACGTATGAGCCGACGAGATGGGAACGATTAACCTCTACTACTTCTCTCGTATCAAGGATACCCAAATCGTAATAGATATTCGCCAGTAAGCGGGCGATCGTTGTTTTCCCAGTGCCGGGGTTCCCTGTAATTATCATGTGAAGCCCAGGGTCATCCACCATAGAGAAGCCAAAACTTCTGCGCTGCTGCTGATATTTTAAAAATTGATAGTATCTCGTCATATATTTTTTTACGTCTTGCAATCCTACCATGTTTTCAAGTGATTCAATTGGATTGAGATCGACGGATACCGTTAAAAATGATGGCAAACGTTGATACAGTTCCCCCTGATATTCAGTAAGCTTTCTCGCCTTTTCATTTACTTGTTTTACCGGGATGTGAATACGGCGATGCTCTATGGAATCGAGAGCCTCAGCTAGAATTGCTTTTAAAGATGAAAGGTGCTCATATACTTCCTGATAAAGTTTGAGTCTATGACTGGTGGCATCAATTAAAGTTTTCGTCGCAAGCTCTTCATCCCACTGTTGCTGGACCGCATCCACATCATTGTACATAACTCGGGCTTTTTTCCCTTTAGTAGAATCGTGGTCTGTTTCGTGAAGCAGCCATTGTTCATAGGGCGTGTCCCTCAAAATCCGATAAGCTCTTAACAGCTGAATGGATTCGTATAGATCACGAACTAAAGAGTTATCAGGTTGAATGATCCGAGCCTCCTCAATAAACTGATCAGCAAGTGGATCCTTATCTTGATGACGCTGCATGCGATAGTATGCAAGCACGATGTAAAGACGTACTTTGATGTCCTGATCGAGTTCAACCTGATCATCCATCAGTTTTAATGCTTCAATTTCTGTTATGGGAGGTATTGCATCCAGACTGGTCCAATCTTTAAGGGTGGATTCATCCATGATTTCACATCCCTTCCTGGTAGTATGTAATAGATATGATTTAGAAGGTTAAGGTTAGATAACGCTCCCTTATCCCATTTGTCACTGTTCTTCATTTTAACATAGCCGTTCTTTAATGTAGATTAACTTGCCCGGGCCATTACGTTCATATAGAAAAAGCAGATCCCTCTTTTATGAAGGGATCTGCTTTATACGTTTACGGTGACGCTGCTCAATTCTTTCTTCAATTTGGTCCAATAACTTTTCGTCTTCTTTAATTAAACGAATATTTTCCTGAACTCGTTCGCTATAGGATAATTTGTGTCTTCTTCTCATGAGAATCTCTCCTTTAAGAACTAAGGATGCCCATAAGTGAGACAAAATATTCCTATTCTAATGCATTCATCATTTCTACCATGTAGTCATAACTCATCGGGCCTACTTTACGCGGCTGCTGAATGACACCATCTGTTCCAATAAAGTACGTAGTCGGAAGAGCAATAGCTTGATAATCGTTATTCACGCTTAGTTCTTTATCTAAGACTACTGGAAACGTATAGCCGCCTTCTTGGATATATTTTTCGACTTTATTTATACTGCTCTCAGATCCGGTGGCATTTACAGCAACAATCTTAATTTCGTCACCATATTGTTGATGAAACTTTTCCATTCTTGGCATTTCTTCACGACATGGAGGACACCATGTGGCCCAAAAGTTCAACATGACTTTTTGGCCGCGTAGATCAGATAAACTCAACGTTTCCCCATCGATCGTCTTTAACGTGAAATCTGGAGCCATTTCGCCCACTTCAAGGCCGTCAGGAGCGTTAGGCGGCGTGATGGCTGTCCCTTCCTGTGAAGGATCACCTGAAACATTATACTCAGCTGTCTCATCTGCAGCAGGATTCCTGTCTTCTTCTGTAAAAATATTAAAAACTACCACACCTAGTAATACAATTAAAAAGAGTCCTGCACCGATTTGTTTTCCCATTCATCACCCATCCCTTAAGTATTGATCATATATAGAAAGGACGCTTCTACTTATACATATCATAGCGAGTCAGCAGACATGCCTATTGAAACAAAATAGTATTAGGCTAAATCATAAAAATACAGTCGGTAAAGTGATTTCTCATACATAACAATATAAACCATATCAGTTCTTTGTAAAGCTTTGGTGCTTATTGTTTGAAAATATTTCATAAAAAAAGGTCCGCTCAAGTACGAGCGGACCTTTTTAGAAGCTATTTAGCTTAATTTATTTCGTAGTACCATTTGAAGAATTCCACCATGACGATAGTAATCTACTTCTACTTCACTATCGAAACGGGCAATAACATCAAATTCTTTCTTGTTACCTTCTTCATCTGTTGCCGTTACTTTCACTAAGTCGTGCGGCTTAACAGATTCATCAACTTGAACATCAATGGTTTCACGGCCCGTTAATCCTAGTGATTCGATCGTATCTCCATCTTTAAACTGCAGTGGCAATACGCCCATCATAACAAGGTTAGAACGGTGGATACGCTCGAAGCTTTGGGCTATAACCGTTTTAATGCCAAGAAGATCTGTTCCTTTAGCGGCCCAGTCACGGGAGCTTCCCATGCCGTAATCATCGCCAGCAATTACAGCAAGAGGTGTTTGATCCTCTTTATATTTCATCGCTGCAGTGTAAATCGGCATTACTTCTTCTGTCGGCCAGTACGTAGTAAATCCGCCTTCGGTACCAGGAGCTAACTGGTTACGAATACGAATGTTCGCAAATGTTCCGCGCATCATTACTTCATGGTTACCTCGGCGAGAACCGTAGGAGTTAAAGTTTCGCGGTGACACATCCTTCTCCTGTAAATACTCTCCTGCAGGCATATCTTTAGGAATTGCACCAGCTGGAGAAATATGGTCGGTTGTGACAGAATCGCCAAATTTACCCACTACACGCATACCAGAAAGTGGCTTAACCGTTTCTGGATCACGAGACAACCCTTCAAAGAATGGCGGGTTCTGGATATAAGTAGATTCTCCGTCCCAGTCGTAAAGCGGTTCGTCTGTTGTATTAATTTCATTCCACTTCTCGTTAGAGTTAAAGACATTTTCATACTCTTTACGGAAAATTTCAGGTGTTACTGCACGAGAAATTTCAGCTTTGATCTCCTCTTGTGTAGGCCAGATATCATCAAAATACACAGGTTCTCCATCTTTATCCGTACCTAGCGCCTCTTTCTTGAGATCGATATCAACCGTACCAGCAAGGGCATAAGCAACAACTAGCGGCGGTGAGGCCAAATAGTTTGCTTTGACCAGCGGGTGAATACGTCCTTCAAAGTTACGGTTTCCTGAAAGAACGGAAGATGCCGTTAGATCACTATCGGCAATCGCCTTTTCAATTTCAGGAAGCAATGGACCAGAGTTACCGATACATGTCGTACAGCCGTACCCTACAAGGTTAAACCCTAATTGGTTTAAATATGGCATTAAACCTGAATCCTCCAAGTAGCGCGTAACAACTTTAGAACCTGGTGCAAGGGATGTTTTCACATATTCAGGCACTTTAAGACCTTTTTCAGTTGCCTTTTTAGCTACTAAACCGGCACCTAGCATGACGTGCGGGTTTGAAGTGTTTGTACAAGAAGTAATCGCTGCAATAGCCAGTGCTCCTGTCTTCATAACAGCTTTCTTGCCGTTTTCGAATTTCACTTCAGCTTCTTTATCAAATTCAGACTCATCCAGACCAAAGCCATGGTTACCTGCCGGGCCAGTAATCGCTTTGTTAAAGGATTCCTTCATTTGAGAAAATGGAATTAAATCCTGTGGACGCTTAGGACCTGATAAGTTAGGTTCAAGCTCATTTAATTCAATTTCTACAAGTGATGTGAATTCTGGATCTTCCTGAGATGGATCATACCAAAGGTTGTTTTCTTTACAATACTTTTCAACAAGCTCGATCTGCTCTTCGCTGCGTCCAGTCAAACGTAAATATTCTAAAGATTCACCGTCTACAGGGAAGAACCCACAAGTAGCCCCATATTCTGGTGCCATGTTAGAAATTGTCGCACGATCAGCAAGCGGCATTTCCTGCAAGCCAGGACCGAAGAATTCAACGAATTTACCAACAACATTTTGTTCTCTTAGTTTCTGTGTAACTTTTAACGCTAAGTCCGTTGCAGTAGTTCCTTGTGGGAAGCTGCCGTTCAGCTTCACTCCAATAACTTCCGGCGCTGGGAAGTATGATGGCTGGCCAAGCATTCCTGCTTCTGCTTCAATACCGCCAACACCCCATCCTAACACACCAAGACCATTGATCATGGTTGTGTGGGAGTCTGTACCAACAAGTGTATCTGGATAAGTATCAACAGTGCCTTCATCGTTCTCTTTCGCATGAACGACATTTGCAATGTATTCTAAGTTTACTTGGTGAACGATTCCAGTTGCGGGAGGCACAGCGCGGTAGTTATTAAACGCCTTTTGAGCCCAGTGCAGGAACTCATAACGCTCCTGATTTCGTTCGAATTCTAATTCCATATTAATGTTCAATGAATCAGCTGTACCATATTTATCAACTTGTACAGAGTGGTCAATAACTAGATCCACCGGTACTTCTGGGTTGATTTCATCCGGGCTTCCTCCCATATCAACCATTGCTTTACGAAGTGAAGCAAGGTCAACAACAGCCGGAACCCCTGTGAAGTCCTGTAAAATAACACGGGAAGGTTTAAATGGAACATCTTCCCCTTTTGCTTTACTAGTTCCCCAGTTTGCTAGACTCTCCACGTGACTATCCTGAATCACACGTCCATCATGTTGACGGAGCAGAGACTCAAGCAGAATACGAATGGAGAAAGGCAGACGGGAAATCTTGCCATGTCCCGCATCTTCTAAGGCTTTTAAGTCGTAGTAGTTGTACGTTTTGCCATTTAAGTCGAATTGTTTGCGAGCATTAAATGCGCTGTTAGCCATATTCCTTTTACCCCCTCATCAAAATTAAATGGTGAGCTGTAAATCAGCATCCCCATTCCCCAAATTTGTACATTTGCTTCCTTTTTTCACGAAAGTTCACAAATAGGCACCATCTATTTTAAATGAAAACGATTAATATGTAAAACATTTAGACACCATTATTAGTATACCGACAGTTTTCTTACAAGATAACTGCTTGTCTTTCTTTGGCAATGCTTTTATAATTAGAGGAGCAGAAAAAATAAGCATAAAAACGAAACAGGTGATTGTATGTCAGGTGGCTTTGCCCTATTTATTATCGGGTGGATTGTCATCATGGTTGTTCTTATGGGAATTGGCGGCTTTTTTATGTTTCGTAAATTCCTTAAACGGATGCCTAAAGAAGATGGTAAGTCGACAATCGACTGGGAAGAACATTATATTGAGCAAACCATTCACATGTGGAACATCGAGCAAAAAGCCTTGCTTGAAGAACTTGTGAGCCCTGTGCCCGAACTTTTTCGTGATATAGCCAAACAGAAGATTGCGGGCAGAATTGGACAGGTGGCCCTGGAAAAGAAATGCTCTAAAATTACGCAGGATGTAATTATAGAAGGCTATATTCTCGCGACTCCTAAACGAGACCACAAATTTCTCATCAAGAAGCTAAAAGAAAAAGAAATCGATATTACCCCTTATCAACCTTTGTTTGAACGATAAAAAAGATCGGACCGCTAAACACGGTACGATCTTTTTTAGTTTGGCTTAGTATAAAAGAAGAAATCCTTATAGGAGACCTTCACATTTGCTGCTTATAACGTTTTTTCTAACTGTAAGTACTGTCTTAACATAGCCAGACGCCATGTGAAGATCATTCCAAAAGCAAGCAGAAAAAACATCCCGCTCATTTCTCCAAAAGCTATAGTCTGACCTATAATTAACTTTAGTATGATCCGTAAAATCAGTAACCCAAATAAAATAAATACAAATGCTTTTGAAGGCTTTAAATAGATGTTTTCTTCCCTTACTTCAAATTTTGAGGTCCGAATCAGAAAAATCGAAAAGATCACACCTACTAAAACAGCCTCTGCAACTTGTCCCCACCCAACGCGGAAGACTGGAAATAAAAACATGAAGGCCCCGGTGCTCATAAAAAGCGGCGGTAAAATGATTTTTTTCACACTGGCCGGCTTTTTAGCTGCCCTTAGACGAACAAAAATCATGACCGTGGCCATACATGCGGCTACTACTGTGCTTGAAATTATCCAAAACATAAAGTTTTCACTCTTTCTTCCGATTCCTGATCAATAATAATCATGGAGTACACTCCACTAACGCGCCCGCAAATCCCTGCGATTTAGATTCTTTTTAGCAAAAATTAGTCCCGGTCCTCTGCCACAGCCAAAATGATCGTCATGGAAATCCCGATTACCGTCAAGTACACACCTAAATCAAATAATAGAGCTGTAGCCAGCTCTGTTCGGCCAAGAACAGGAAGTTGAAAATAGGCAAACGTGTGACTTAAAAAAGGTTCTCCAAATATAAATGATCCGATCCCTGTAGCAACAGCGATTAATAATCCAGTAAAGATCATATACCGAAAGTTAACACGAATAACCTTCTCCATTGCTTTAAGCCCATATGCCATGTACATCAAGACTAGTGCTGCAGCAGCCATCAATCCGCCTATGAAGCCTCCTCCTGGCGCGTTGTGGCCGGCAAAAAATAAATAAGCTGAGAACCCGAACAGGATGAACGCAATAAGGGAGGTAGTTGTTCTTAAAATTAAATCATTCGTCCTAATCATAAATAAACTCCTTATACAGTTTCAATATCTTCATCATAATATAAAATCCATTGGAATGCTATGATTTACAAGCCTTGGAACCCAAATAAACCAGCAAGATAAGAAGTCAGCTTCGCCATCCAATCAAAATACAAAGCAACTCCCATCAGAATCATAATATACCCGCCGATTTTCATAATTTTTCCACTATGTCGTTTGATCCAATCCAATTTTCCAACAAAGAAAGATAGAACGAAGAACGGAATAGAAAAACCCAGGGAGTAGGAAATCATCATAACGAGAAATAACTCGGGACTGTTTGAAGCCAGTCCTAATACAGCTGCCAATATCGGTCCCATGCAAGGTGTCCAGCCTAACGAGAAAGTAAGTCCAATAATAAAAGAACCTATATAGCCGGCAGGCCGGTTTTTAAAAGTGATCTTATGATCCTGCATAAGGAATTTAAAATTAAATACCCCGATAATCACAAAACCAAAGAAAATCACAAGAATAGCTCCCAACCTTCTTATGATTGCTTCGTTTTGGATGAAAAATTGCGAAAATAACGATCCAGAAAAACCTAAGATCAGAAAAATCGTAGTAAAGCCAAGCAAGAATAGAATGGTATGAACCATGCTTCTTTTCTTAAGCATACCATTATCTTCTTTTAACTCACTTACACTCATTCCGGTTATGTAGGAAAGAAATACGGGATACAAAGGTAAAACACATGGTGATATAAAAGAAAGAAAGCCTGCTCCAAAAGCTAATAAAATATTCACATCTGTCATAACACGGCCCCCAATTGTAGACTCGAACCTTATTGTATCAAATCAGCTTTTAAAAAACGATGAATCAAATGTGAACATATCATGAAGTATGCCCATATCCCCTTTCAAAAACTCCACCATCCACAAAAAAACCTTCTCTTCATATGGTATGAAAGAGAAGGTCCCGACTTGTTATTTGTTCTGCTGATTGTTCATAGCCCGCATCATTTGATTGATCTTCTTCTGTGATGGCTTCTGTCCCATCTGCATCATCATTGTACGCAACATTTGTTCATTAATTGGCGGGTTCTTCTTTAAATAGTTCATCATATATTTTCTCGCGATGAAAAAGCCCAAGGCTACTCCACCTACGAGGGCCAAGACGGCAATGATAATAACCCAAACTATGCCTAAAGTCATCTCTACGTCTTCCTCCTTCGTGTTGTCTCCCATAACAGTATAGTAAAATGCTCACAGTAATACAATAGACCATTTTACGATAACAAACGCTGACTTGAAAGAGGGGAAATCCATCCGTAATGCTCTCCACTTTCTTCTACAATAAAAAACGACTGATCGCACATCCTTAATGGTTGAAATAACACTCGTTCTGCTTGCCAGAGACTGTCACACTGTAATAGACAACTGCTATTCTTTTTGATAATGATATCATAATTTTGCCCGCGTTTGAATAATTCTCCATTCGCATTAATAGAGAATGGTGTGTTGCGCAAGCCATTATAGCGATCCGCAAACCATTGCTTAAACGAGAAATCTTCCGTTATATAATCTAATTGCTTTTGGAGCAGCCCTGAATGAGGGGCATGTAAGCATTCTTCGAAAAATCGCTTAATTAATTCTACTTTATAATAATAGTGTTCGCACACTTCTTGTTTAATCGCATAAATGACAAATTGCATAGCTCTATCACTCCTTGCTCATGATTATACAGAGCATAGAGCGAATAATTTGTCACATTATGGCTTACTTGATCTACGATTTTTGTCAGAATTATAAAAACTTAAAAGGGGACTACCGCATACTAGCATGCAGTAGTCCGCTGCTGTACTTATTTGTTCATTAAACTCTCAGCATGTTTGACGACATTTTCTACTGTAAAGCCATAATTTTTGATGACTTCATCTCCTGGTGCGGATGCTCCGAATGTATCAATTCCGATGACGGCTCCATCAAGACCGACATAACGCTCCCAGCCAAATGATGCTCCCATTTCAATAGCCAGACGATTTCTAACAGCATTTGGTAAAACCTTTTCCTGATATTCCCGGGTTTGCTGTCTAAAGCGATCAAATGATGGGATACTCACTACCCTTACGTCATACCCTTTTGTCTTAAGTTCGGATTGAGCATTCACTGCCAATTGTACTTCAGAACCTGAAGCAAGCAAAATGCCATCAGGTGTTTCCTTATCAGAATCGCTAAGGATATACGCCCCGTGCTTCACGCCCTCATAGGCTTTCTCTTTTGTACCTTCAAGTGTCGGTAACCCTTGACGTGTCAGCACTAGAGCTGTAGGTGTCGTGTTTGACTCAAGAGCAATTCTCCAAGCAGCACTTGTCTCATTTCCATCTGCCGGACGAAGCAGTGATAGGTTTGGAATTGCTCTTAAGGAAGCAAGTTGTTCAACAGGTTCATGAGTTGGGCCGTCTTCTCCAACAGCTACTGAGTCATGAGTGAATACATAGTTTACAGGTAAATTCATGATAGCAGATAAACGCAATGCCGGACGCAGGTAGTCACTAAAGACAAAGAATGTTCCAGCATAAACCTTTAAACCGCCGTGAAGAGCCATACCGTTTAACGCACAGGCCATAGCAAACTCTCGAACGCCAAACCATACATTACGGCCTGAATAATCGTTGCGGGAGAAATCTTCTTCTCCCTCTACTGTTGTTTTGTTAGAACCGGCTAGATCAGCACTTCCTCCAAAAAAGTAAGGCACTGTTTTAGATAAAGCGTTTATAACTTTTCCGGAAGCTGCACGAGTTGCCAGGCTATCTTCGCCAGCCGTAAATGATGGAAGACTTTCCTGCCAATTATCCGGAAGGTCGCCATTGATGGCTTGCTCAAGTTCCTCTCCAAGCTCAGGGTATGCTTCCTTGTATTGTTTCATAAGGTCATTCCACTGCGCTTCTTTCTCTTCACCATTTTCCTGTACTTTTGATTTGAAGTCATTATAAACTTCATCTGGTACATGAAATTGTTCTTCGTGCTCCCAGTTATAATGCTGTTTCGCGGCCGTAATTTCTTCTTCACCCAGGGGTGCACCGTGAGCAGCAGATTTACCCGATTTATTAGGGGAGCCGTACCCGATCACTGTTTTAACTTCAATCATGGTTGGCTGCTCTGTATTTAGTTTTGCCTGCTCAATTGCCTGAGCAATGGTTTCAGTATCTGTACCGTCTTCAACGCGAATGACTTGCCAGCCATAAGCTTCATAACGTTTTTCAACACTTTCACTAAAGGAACGGTCTAAGTCGCCGTCTAGGGAAATATCGTTTGAATCATAAAGGACAATTAACTTCCCTAGCCCTAGATGCCCGGCTAAAGAAGCAGACTCTTGAGACACGCCTTCCATCAAGTCACCATCGCCACAAATGGAGAATGTATAATGATCTACAACATTATAGTTGTCGCGATTATATTTAGCTGCCAGATGAGCTTCTGCCATCGCCATACCCGTGGCCATGGAAATTCCTTGTCCTAATGGTCCAGTGGTGGCTTCTACCCCATCAGTATGGCCTACTTCTGGATGACCAGGGGTTTTTGAATCCCACTGACGGAACGATTTAATGTCCTCAATCGTGACATTATAGCCAGAAAGATGCAGCAGACTGTAAAGAAGCATAGATCCATGTCCCGCTGATAACACGAAACGATCCCGATTGAACCAATCCGAATTCTTCGGGTTATGGTTCATATATTGGGTCCAAAGTGTATATGCCATTGGAGCGGCACCCATCGGCATTCCCGGATGCCCCGATTGTGCTTTTTCAACTGCGTCAATCGTAAGTGTTCGTATTGTATTAATAGATGTCTGTTCAAGGCTTGCTGCCATGTAAACATTCTCCTTTCAAATTCCGTATATGTACCATGTATAATCCTATAATGAAAATGAACAAGTGACAAGCATTGTTATCGTTTTTTCTACAATTTCTCTTAAACTTCTCAAGTATTTTTCCCCAGTTTCTCTAAGATAAACAAAAATACCGCACCCTATAATCGGTACGGCATTTCTTATTAATGCTTTTTCTCGTTTCGCTGCATCTTTTTAACCTTTTCTGGTGTAACATCATTGCCTTCTGGATCAACAACTGTCATACCCTTAAGCTGGTTTTTGAAGGAGCTTCGAACATTTTTCAGATATTCCTGACGCAGCTTTTTCTGCTCCTCTTTTTCAGCTTTATTAAGGCCTTCCTGTTTTGATTTATTGGCTAGTTCATTGATTCTGTTAAGCTTTTCATTAGATAACATTTTGCCCATACCCCCTTACCTGGTATTCGCCATGAAAAACACAAGCGCCAAAAGACCCTTGTTCTATTTCATATATTACCTGTCCTCTTGCTGTTTTTCAAGGGAGACGAACTCCTGATACCTGCGATGAACGGTTGCTTTGGAAACATCATAGCCGAGTCCTCGCAACGTTGCCGCTATTTCTTTAAAAGTTAACTTGTTGTTTCTTAAACGCACCACTTCTTCTATCGGAAAAACAAGCCGTTCTCTTCCTGGAGCCAAGTGCTGATTCGATAAGTTATGACTAGGATCGTATCCTTCCTGGACAGCCTTTCTCATTCCTCTCTTAATCTTCATATTATGTATCTTTCGCTGGTATTCTTCAACGATCCCTACAATCTGTAAAACCATCGAATCTGATTCAGAAATTTGTAATTCCCCTTCATGGGAAAGTGAATAAATACGAATTCCGAGCTTTTGCAGCTGATGAAAAAGGGCAATTTTTGTGTTCCCTCTACCTAACCTTGTCTCATCTTGAATAAGAAGGGCCTCTGCTCGTCCATCTGCAAAATGGTCTAATAAGCGGAAGACACCTTCTCTTTCGATTTCATAACCGCTGGCTTGCTCTTCAATGCAATCTACTATTTCTATGGATTGATGCTCAGCCAACTGCATTAATTCACTCCGTTGTCTTTTTAAGGAAGATACCTGTGCTTCCTTCTCAGTACTTACTCGACAATAAAGAACTGCTTTCATGATGCCTCACCTCTTGATTGAATCAAATCAAGGATAACTTACTTATATACTTGTGACCATAGAGAAATATAAAAAAGCTAAACTGGCCGCAAACAATAGAATATACGTAATATCGAGCTTAGAAAGTTTGTTAAACATATGATCCATCCTCCCGATTAGAACAATCGTTCTTAGAAACGTTTGTTCGCGTTTGTTACTTTTATTATATACGAACAGTCGTTCTTGTCAAGTTTTTTCGAACGCTTGTTTGCGTTTTTTAAAACCGCATGGTACAATGTGGTTACTATAATCCTATGTACGAGGTGGCAGTCTATGAATAAACTTTCAAAACGTCAGCAAGCAATACTAGATTTTATTAAAGAACAGGTATTATTGAAGGGCTATCCTCCTTCCGTAAGAGAAATTGGACAATCTGTCGGCCTTGCTTCAAGCTCAACCGTTCATGGTCATCTTTCTCGACTAGAGAAAAAAGGTTATTTAAGGAGAGACCCTACGAAACCGAGAGCCATAGAAGTAATTGATTTAGAAGAAGACCAGAGCATCCCAAGGGGCGAAGCTTCCTATGCCCCGGTTATCGGTACGGTAACAGCTGGGTCACCAATCACTGCTATAGAAAACATTGAAGAGTATGTGCCTCTCCCAGACTCTTTGGCAGGAGCAGATGAAAATACTTTCGTACTTGTTGTTCAAGGAGAGAGTATGATTGAGGCGGGTATTCTAAATGGAGATATGGTTATTGTCCGCCAACAGCAAACTGCTGAAAATGGCGACATCGTCGTGGCTATGACAGAAGAGGAAGAAGCTACCGTTAAACGATTTTTCAAAGAGAAAACGCATATTCGATTACAGCCTGAGAACGCAACAATGGAACCGATTATACTAGATGATGTTTCGATACTAGGCAAAGTAGTCGGCCTTTATCGCACGGTCCATTAAAAAATCCGGGAGCCGATCAATGGCTCCCGGATTTTTAATGGACAACATAAAAAGCCCCATGAGCCAGGCGGCTTCATGGGGACCATTATTAATAGGTTTGTAAATACTGTTCGCGCTCCCAAGGATGGACTTGCGTACGGAACATATCCCATTCAATTTCTTTAGCTTCAATAAAATGTTCAAACAAATGCTCACCAAGAGCTTTTACCATGACTTCATCAGACTGCAGCTCAAGAAGCGCGTCAGAAAGTGTTGCAGGTAAATCTTTAACGCCGTGTGCTTCACGCTCTTTTTTGTCCATTACATAAATATTGCGATCAACGGGAGCAGGAGCTTCCAGCTTGTTCTCGACACCATCGAGTCCAGCAGCAAGCAGTACGGCCATAGCCATATACGGATTAGCTGCAGGGTCAACACTGCGCACTTCAATACGTGTACTCAGACCGCGCGAAGTCGGAACACGAACGAGCGGGCTGCGGTTTTGGCCGGACCATGCCACATAACAAGGAGCTTCATAACCAGGAACCAGACGCTTATAAGAATTGATCGTTGGATTGGTTACGGCTGTGAAGTTAGTCGCATGCTTCACAATACCCGCTGTAAATTGATAAGCTACATCAGATAGCTGCTCTTTGCCGTTTTCGTCAAAGAAAGCATTCCCATTTTCATTAAATAATGACATATTGGCATGCATCCCTGAGCCGTTCACACCGAACAATGGCTTAGGCATGAATGTTGCGTGTAATCCGTGCTGGCGGGCAATTGTTTTAACAGCTAATTTAAAGGTCTGAATGTCATCACAATGCTTCACTGCATCAGAATATTTGAAATCGATCTCATGCTGGCCTGGAGCCACTTCGTGGTGAGAAGCTTCGATTTCAAAGCCCATCTCCTCTAACTCGAGCACGATATCACGGCGGCAATTTTCTCCTAAGTCAGTTGGGGCCAAATCAAAGTACCCGCCTTTATCGTTCAGCTCCATGGTAGGATCACCGTTCACATCAAGTTTAAATAGGAAAAATTCAGGCTCTGTTCCAATGTTAAAAGCGTTGAATCCTAGCTCTTCCATCTTCTTCAGGTTACGTTTTAAATTGTAACGCGGGCATCCTTCAAATGGTGTCATATCAGGGTTATAAATATCACAGATAAAGCGTGCAACTTTTCCCTTTTCAGATGACCAAGGGAACACAACGAATGTATCAAGATCTGGAACTAAGTACATATCTGATTCTTCAATACGAACAAAACCTTCGATGGAAGATCCGTCAAACATCATCATACCTTCAAGAGCTTTATCTACTTGACTTACTGGTATTTCCACGTTCTTAATCGTACCTAGCATATCCGTGAATTGTAATCGGATAAACTTTACATTTTCCTCATCAATCTTCTTGAAAATCTCATCTCTTGTTAATCCCATGTGTCTCCTCCTATGTCTTTAGTGGAAGAATCTAGATAATTCTCCCTGCCTTATACTAGCCTTGCCCTGCCTCCCCGCGGTGAAAAGTTCTTGTTGTAACATACGGCGAAGTTCTTTGTCAGTGAGTTCATTGCGAACTTCCACTTCTTCACCACTGTATGTTTCCTTCTCCGGCTGATGGGTAAGTGTAAGCACCTGTTTAATTCCAGCCATGTTCACACCTTTTTCTATAAGGTCCTTAATCTCAAGCAAACGATCGACATCATTAAATGAAAAAAGCCGCTGATTGCCGTTTGATCTTACTGGATTTACTAACTGATGCTGTTCATAATACCTAACTTGCCGGGCAGAAAGATCAGTTAAGGATTGTACAATCCCCATCGGGAACAACGGCATGGAACGACGAACTTGATCACTCATCGATTTGCCACCCCCAAAAGAAATTCTACCACTATTATATAGCTATTGTAATTAATGTGTCAAGTTATGTTAGATAAGCTAACATGAATTTGTATATAAAAACTGAAGACGATAGCCTTCAGTTTTTTAAGGATGTTTTGGGTTGGGCAAAGCCTGATTGGATTAATTTTTCTGCAGCTCGGCCAACAGCAATTTTAACGTGAGCATATGTTAATCCGCCCTGAACAAAAGCTGTATAAGGCGCTCTAAGAGGGCCGTCAGCAGTCAGCTCTAAACTAGCTCCTTGTATGAACGTCCCTGCTGCCATAATGACATCACTTTCATAACCAGGCATTGGACTTGGATGCGGCGTTACATGAGAATTAATCGGCGAGGCTCCCTGGATGGCCTGACAAAATTGAACCATCTGTTCAGCATTATCAAAATCAACTGATTGGATGAGATCCGTTCGCGGTTCATCAAATCGTGGTGAAGTAGAAAACCCAAGCGAATCAAGAAGCTTCGCTGTAAAAATAGCCCCTTTCAACGCCTCTCCAACGACATGAGGAGCTAAAAATATTCCCTGATACATCTCTTGTAATGTATTTAAACTGGCTCCTGTTTCTTTACCTAAACCAGGAGCAGTTAATCGATAACTGCACAACTCAATTAACTGTTT
Organism: Halobacillus ihumii; assembly: GCF_902726645.1. Classification (NCBI taxonomy): domain Bacteria; kingdom Bacillati; phylum Bacillota; class Bacilli; order Caryophanales; family Bacillaceae; genus Halobacillus; species Halobacillus ihumii. The sequence goes on along the minus strand of NZ_CACVAO010000001.1, from coordinate 4,135,450 downwards.
TCTTCCAGCAATATAACCGCCGATCCGCGCAAGGCCTCCACCTGGATTTTTAATGAGTGAGCCCGCTATAAGGTCGGCTCCCACTTCTACAGGTTCCTGTTCCTCGACAAATTCACCATAGCAATTATCTACAAACACAACGACATCGTTTTTTAAAGATCGAACATAACGAATCATCTGTTCAATTTCACTTATTGTGAAGGATGGTCGATCCGCATAACCTTTAGATCGCTGAATGGCGACAACCTTTGTCCGTTCCGAAACCGCATCTTTCACTAAACCCAGATCCACTTCCCGGTTATCCTTTAAAGGAACGGCTTGATAAGTAATCCCGAAATCAGCCAATGATCCTTTATCCTGCCCCTCTTTACCTCCGATAACTTCCTCTAACGTATCATACGGTTCTCCGGTGATATATACGAGCTCATCTCCTGGTCTTAAAACACCGAAAAGGGCTGTGGTAATAGCATGTGTCCCTGAAATTATTTGCGGTCTGACAAGAGCATCTTCCGCTGAAAAAATCTCTGCATACAGCTCTTCCAGAGTATCTCTTCCGAAATCATCATATCCATAGCCTGTAGTGGGGTTGAAATGAGAATCGGACACTTTTAACTTTTGAAAAGCATCCAGTACTTTTTGTTGATTTTTTTCTACTAATACTTGTATACCTTCGTGCTGCGAACGAATTTGATGCTCTGCTGATTCTATATATTCATTCATCTTTCTCTTCCTAACTATTGTATAATCTTATTTTTCAGTGGATGATCCGGACGGATAAAACCATGCAATGCATATCCTTCCTGGTCTTCATGAAACTTAACCGAGGCAACAATACTGCCTTGTTTAAATTGCTGAAGCTGTTTTCCGTCTGAAGCAGGGATAAACACGTTATATTCATACCATTCTTCTTTTAAAACACTCTCTACTTTATCAAGAATTCGCTTGATATCAATCGGGTCTTGCACGCTTACCGTCAAGGACGGGAAAGCATTCGGGATGAAGTCATCTTGCAGGAGATCCCTTTTATTATAAACAGTCAGGGAAGGCAGATGATCTGCTTGCAGATCCTTCAAAAGTTTATGGACCGTCTTTTCCTGTTCTAAATGGTCTGGATGAGAGGAATCCACCATATGAATAATAAAATCCGCTTCCGTCACTTCTTCTAATGTTGAACGGAAAGCCGCAATTAATGTTGTTGGCAGGTCTTGAATGAAACCAACTGTATCAGAAATAAGCGCCTTAAACCCCGAAGGCAGACTGACCTGCCGCGTTAATGGATCGAGTGTAGCAAACAGCAGGTCCTCTTCAAACGAATCACTATCTGTCACTTTATTAAAAAATGTAGATTTACCGGCGTTCGTATACCCTACGATTGCTATTTGAAAGGCATAGTTATCTTCGCGCCTTTTTCGATATTGGTTCCGTTGTTTTACAACGGTTTGAAGACGGCGTTTAATATCATCAATACGACGCTGAATATGACGCCTATCCGTCTCCAGCTTCGTTTCACCAGGCCCTCTCGTCCCAATTCCGCCGCCAAGTCTAGAAAGCTCCGTACCTTGCCCAGCAAGTCTCGGCAGTAAATATTGCAGCTGAGCAAGTTCAACTTGGAGCTTACCTTCCTTGGTTCGTGCGCGGCGTGCAAATATATCTAAAATAAGCTGACTGCGGTCAATGACTCTCCTCTCCAAACGATCAGAGATATTCCGCAGTTGACCAGGCGATAATTCGTCATTAAAAACAACGATATCAATATACGCTTCACTCTGGTCCATTTCTTCTTTTATTTCAGCTAGCTTTCCTTCACCAATGTAAGTAGCCGGCTGAATTCGTTCTCGCTTCTGAACCATGATTTTTTTAACTTCTCCTCCGGCGGTTTCCGTTAACGATCGCAACTCCTCCAGAGAAGAAGTAAACCGTTCCTCTTGTTGAGCAGGGTCTTTTCTTGCCACGAGTATAATTTGTTCTTTCATTCCTATTGGATTCACCCTTTTCTTTATGAAACATGTTTGTTCTATCATATCAGAGAAGGTGGATGAATACACAATTCTCTTAGTGATAGCTCGATTTCTCAGATAATAGTTGAAAGTCTTCCGCTTCAAGTGTCGTTAAGATCGCTCTTTCGTGAGTAGAGTAACTCGCTACTCTGAAAGCGTGTTTACGAATTGCCTCTTCAATGACATTTCTAACATATCTCGCATTTGAAAAATTATGCTTCGAGTGATAACAAACAGACACCAAATGTTCATACAGCTTTTTGCTGGCTTGATGGGAAAGAACGTAATCTCTATCTTGAACCATATGATCTGCAATAGCTGATAGTTCCATTGCTGAGTAATCATCAAAATCGAGTTGGATAGGAAAACGCGAAGCAAGACCCGGGTTCATCCTCATGAAATTATCCATTTCATACGGATAGCCCGCCAGGATAATCACCAGTTCATCATGATGGTCTTCCATACATTTCACAATCGTATCAATCGCTTCTTTGCCAAAATCTTTATCTCCTCCACGAGCGAGTGAGTATGCTTCATCTATAAAAAGCACCCCTCCAAGAGACTTCTTGATTAAATCTTTTGTTTTTTGCGCTGTATGACCAATATATTCCCCCACGAGATCACTGCGGTCAGCTTCTATAAAATGTCCCTTTTCTAAAACTTCCATCTCCTGGAACAGTGCTGCAACCATTCGTGCAATCGTGGTTTTACCTGTTCCCGGATTCCCTTTAAAAACCATGTGCAGCACTTGACTATTCGATTTCAGACCCATATCTTTTCTTTTCTGAGCAATCAGTACCTGTGCGTAGATTTCTTTTACACTATGCTTTAATTCTTGCAAGCCGATAATCGACTTAAAGTAGTGATCAATTTTACGAAAAGGAGCCATATGCTTTCCCTTCACAGAAGGACTTTGCACGGCATCCGCCTTTCCTTTCGCTTCATTGAGTACGATGTTAATCGCGCCTGGGCGTGCCGCTTTAGCTTGTGGATACACATCGATCCCTCCTCATTCCCTGTATCATACGCTAGGTACGAAGAATCTGTGCATTCGCCTAGTAAAAACACGACAGGTACTAAAACGCAAGTAATCATAGAAGATTTTACACAGAAAAAACGAGCACAGAACTGTGCTCGTTATCGATCTTTATTCCTTATCAAGCGCAATATTTTTCACTGGTGCGAAAGTGGAAATGGCATGCTTGAAAATTAATTGTTGTTTACCATCCGTTTCAAGCAATACCGTAAAGTTATCAAAAGCTTTCACTATTCCTCGCAATTGGAATCCGTTAAGTAAGAAAACTGTCAATTGCATACGTTCTTTCCTTAATTGATTTAAATAATTATCCTGAATGTTTACGGACTGAGCCATGAATCTTCCTCCTCTTTTCTATCTATATTAGTATCATTCTAGCTTTTTTACAGCATTCCTGCTAAATCGTTTAATATTTTTTCAAATTTATCCTTATAACCATTCGGGTGAATCTCGTACCAGGTAACACTCAGTTTATTTTTGAAATAGGTATACTGCCGCTTAGCATAGCGTCTGGAATTGCGTTTTAAAAGTTCTATAGCACGTGCCAGCGTACACTCACCTTTAAAGTATGGAATAAACTCCTTATAACCGATCGCACTCATTGATTGACTCTTTTCCAAACCACGGTCATAAAGCATTCGAACCTCTTCAAGCAAACCCTCCTCCATCATTTGATCAACACGGCCGTTAATACGTTCGTATAACAACTCCCGCTCCATTTCAAGACCGATAACAACAGGACGGAAAGGGGCGGCCGCCTTTTGCTGTTCTATATTTTCACTCATCGTTTTGCCGGTTGTTTCATAGACCTCTAGCGCTCTTAAAACACGGCGCTCATTATTAGGGTGAATTTTCTCAGCTTGAATGGGGTCGATCTCTACTAGACGCTGGTACATTTGATCTTTTCCGCACTCTTGAAGTTGTTTTTCAAGACGTTCTTGAACACGTGAATCTTTTTCTCGATTAGAAAAGTTAAAATTATGTAAGGTTGCTTCTATGTACAACCCCGTGCCACCCACTAACACAGGGCACTTCCCCCGCGACGTAATGTCCGCAATCAGTGATTGAACACGCTCTTGAAATTCCGCAACAGAAAACGATTGATCAGGATTCTTTATGTCGATCATGTGATGAACAATACCTTCCATTTCCTGCTCTGTTACCTTCGCTGTCCCAATGTCCATATCACGGTATATTTGCATCGAATCTCCGCTAATGACTTCTCCATTAAAACGCTTTGCCACTTCAATGCCCAGCTTTGACTTCCCGACCGCAGTAGGACCGACGATACTTACTACCTTCTCTTTCACATTAACACCTCCTTTTGCTGCTACCCCCAGTATAAATCACTCTACACTCACCTGCCAACCATCAGGCAACGTATCCCGTTACCTTAACTAACGTAATACGTTAGTATTTGTAAAATATCTCGTTAGTTAAGGTATCGATTTTCGTTACTAATGTGCTATAATAGCAGAAAGGAGGCGTTTGACGTGATTTATCAACGCATTCGGTCATTAAGAAAAGAGAGACATCTGACTCAAACGATGCTTGCTGAAAAGGTAGGCGTTTCCGCACAGGTTGTATCGAACTGGGAACGTCAATATACTTCGCCAGATCTTGAGGATCTCTCAAAAATTGCTTATGCCCTAAGGACGACCGCCGACTACCTTCTGGGGTTAAGCGACGAAAAAGAGGATGAAATGAGAGAGATCAAACTCTTCTTAAAAGACAAAGGCTATGATAAACCTGTCATTTTCGATAAAGAAGCATGGCTTACTGTTCAACCTGAAGAAATTAACCAAATTGAAAATTACTTCCGATTTCTGCTGCAACAAAAACATCCATCTTAATTTCCGTGAAGAATATTATGTAAACATATATAAAAAAAAGCAGCTTGGATTGACTTCCGACTCCAGCTGCTTTTTCCTTTTTTATTTTTTATATTCTCCGATCTTTTCAACCGCCTTTTCAGTTATAGAGGTATCGATCGCCTTCTCAAAATCAATCTCTCCTCGAATCGCTCCATTATTTTTATACATCTTATATTGCTTCTTAATATCTTCAATAAACATTTCGCCATTTGGATTTAACCCTGTGACCGCAACTTCACCCCATAGATCCGGATCTTTCAGAGCCGTATACTCCGTCATAATCTCTATGATGTCATCGGTTCCTTCCCCTTTAATAAAGGCATCGTTGTAATCACGAACTCCTTTTAAATAGGCCGCCATAAACCGCAGTGAAATATCGGTTTCTTCTTTGATGAAGTCAGGCGCCCCTAGCACCATAGCGATCTGAGCTTCTGGCGCATAGTCCGTCGTATCTCCAAATCGACTATGAATCCCTTGTTGAATTCCTTGAGTAATAAGTGGTTCAATTTGAAGCGCTGCATCAACAGAGCCGCTGCCAATTGAAGCGAGCATATTACCAAAGTCTGACATCAATACAAACTCGACATCTTCTTCTGTTAAACCGGCATGTTCTAACATTCTATGGAAGATATAATCATCTACAGCATTTTGGGAAGAGACAGCAATACGCTTTCCTTTAAAATCGGAGTACTCCTTTATTTCGCCCTTCAAATCGTTGCGAATGACAAATGAAAAATAAGAATCACCCTTAATATTGTGCCCTTTATCAGCAATGATTTTTACATCGATTCCTTGAGCAATAGCATTAAAAAAGGATGCCGTTGAAACCCCCCCTGCAATGTCAACTTCTCCGGCAGCCAGGGCTGGAAGCATGTCATCACTATTTGCGAATTGCACAAATTCCACTTCAATATTGTAGTCTTCAAAGTACCCTCTTTCGTTAGCAATATAAAATCCCGCTCCAGAAGCCGAGCCATCTTCCGCGATGACAACAGTTGCTTTCTTTTCAAGCGGTGCTAAATCACCAGATGGATTGTTTTCACTTACTTCATTCGTAACTTTATCCCCTGAGTTACCTTGGTCCGAAGCTTGATCGGACTGTCCTTGTAAACATCCACCTAAGACTAAAATAAGCAATAACAACGGCAGCACATAAAGGATTGTAAATTTTTTCATGTTCCATCTCTCCTCTTATCTACTTACTCTCGAACCTTGCACTTCGTCTTGCAAGTGATTCCAAATTTCAACGAAGTTATCTGCCATCGTCTGATTGGCTCGAACTTGTTCCATCGTTCTCGGACGAGGTAAATCAATAATTTTTTCAGCGATAATTTTGCCAGGTTGAGAACTCATTAACAGAATCCTGTCACTGAGCAATAAAGCTTCATCAATGCTATGTGTAATAAAAAGGACTGTCTTTTTCGTTTCTGACCATATCGTTAATAATTCTTCTTGAAGAATAAATTTATTTTGTTCATCGAGAGCGCCAAAAGGTTCATCCATTAATAATATTTCCGGATCATTAGCAAAAGCTCGCGCTATACTGACCCGCTGCTTCATCCCGCCAGATAACTCTTTTGGATACAGCTTCGCAAACTTATCAAGTCCAACTTTAGCTAAATAATAGGCCGTTCTTTCTTTGACGGTCTGTTTCGGTAAATGTCTCATTTTAAGACCGAAGGCAACATTCTCTTCAACCGTTAACCAGGGAATTACGCCTCGTTCTTGAAAGACCATAGATTGCAGCGGACGGTCTTCCTTCCCTTGGGCGATAGTAAATGTGCCAGTACTTGGGTTTTCCAGACCAGCAAGAATTCGCAGCAATGTCGTTTTCCCACATCCGCTCGGTCCAATTAAACAAACAAACTCCCCATCCTCAATATCCATCGTTATCTCTTCTAAGGCTGTAACACTGCTGGCTTTTTTGTAAAAAACTTTCGTCAGATCCTGAATCGCAATTTTCGGTTTATGATCCATGTCATCACCTCTCTGCTGTTACCTCCATGGCAGTAACTTTCTCTGAAACCCTCTTAAAATAAGCGAGAATAAATATCCGAAGAACGAAATGAGTACAAGGCCGACATACATTTCTTTTAATAAGAAAGCATTGTATGAGGTCCAAATCAAATATCCAATCCCGGAATTGGCACCCATCATTTCAGCAGCTACAATAGTTAGAAGCGCGATAGCCTGCCCCATTTGAATTCCCTCAATCATGACCGGAAGTGAACCTGGCAAAGCAATTTTAAAGAAGAAGTCTCTAGAGTTAGCTCCATAATTTTTCGCTACATCTAAATAAATCCGGTCAATATTCACGACACCTGCCACTGTATTGATGACCACCGGAAAAAACACACTTCCTGCGATCGTTACAATTTTGGATACTTCCCCAACTCCGAAAATAATTAAAATTATGGGCAATAAGGCCAATGTCGGGATCGGCATAAGCGCCATTACAAGCGGCGAAAAGAAATGACGCAGCGGAGAATACAATCCCATTAAAAGGCCAAGGATTACTCCAGGGATGACCCCAAGCAGAAACCCGGCAAATATTCTATATAACGAGATACCTATGTGGTTATATAACTCCCCGCTCGTTCCCATCGCCACAAACGTTCCCACTATTTCTGTCGGCGGCGGGAAAAACCTTGCATCAACTAGCCCTGTTCTAGATAAGAACTCCCATAAAATTAAGATAAATATTGGCGAAGAAATTGTAAGTAATTGTTTGAACCTAGATCTTATTTGTCTTTTTTTCCATTCTTCATGCTCGATCGCAAAGGGATCATGTTCTACATTCACGTTTTTTCCCTCCATCGTTCACCACCTCTTTAGACAAATAATATGTACGTTCGCCCATAAGTGTGAAAAAGAGTGGCATAACTTCTGGAACTTTTCGCACCTAGCCTCAAGGTTTTAAACTATGGCTGTTTTTACAAAAATTGTTGATAATTGATCCCATCGTTGACAGTTTTATTTTAGGATTTTTACATGCAGCTACATCTCAGGTTTAATTTGGTTACTTGCAATTATCCTTTAGTAAATACAAAAAGCCCCTAAACCTGGAAATTCCAGGTTTAGGGGCTTTTCATAATTTTACATCACTCGTTTAATCACACGACTTCACAAACATACGTTCCCATTCATAACTGACAAATACCAATAAATCCCCTTCCAATACCTAAAGCAATTTCGTCCATTTTCATACCCTTTTAGGTAATACGTGGTCAATTATGTGGTCACCGTCTTTTTGGTGGTCAGATCGATTTGACCTCCCATTTAGGCGTCTCTTCACATAGTAAGACTAACAGTAATTTATTAGGATAAAGCCCTAAAAAAACGTTTTCAAGGATGCAGTTAGACGGAAAACCAACTAATATGGACTAAAACTAGCGAAATTCTAATCCACATTCTTTGCAGTGTTCCACTCCTCATGTAGATCAAAGGATCTTAGAAAGATTACATCATGGCTTGTCTACTCTTTTTGTTTAGCCATCTTTCACCAACATGTAAAAATATAGCCAATAAAACACCTTAAGCTTATTTAACTGATCGCCCTCAGCTTTTTTAACACTCCTATGATTTTGAATTTGTATGAACAGCATCCCATTATTAAAAACCATAAAATGGGGAAAGTTATAATTGATATACAATTTGAATTTTAGGGAGGTATTAGACTTGAACAGTGAACAAGCCAAAATATCAGCTTCCGAATTAGGGAATTTGTGGCAGGCTTATATGGAAAAAACAATGCTGCTAAGAGTCTTAGAGTATTTTCTTGAACTAAGTAATGATGAAGTAGTAAAATCAATATTTCAAAACCATTATAATAAGGAAACCCTAAATGTTGAGGCAATCAAAACCGTTTTTGAAAGGGAAGGTGCCGTGGTTCCTGAAGGATATACTGGAAAGGACGTAAACAAAGAAGCTCCCCGATTATATGACGGTGGTTTTGATTTGTTTTTTATACGTACGATGACTGAGGTTTTGATGGGCTTGTATACTTTGCACCTGGGGATGTCTTACCGAAAGGATATTCGCCAGTTATATAATAGGTTTATTGATGATTTACAAGATACCTCTAATCAGGTCACGGAATACCTTTTGGAACAGGGAATTTTGATCCACCCGCCAATTGTTCCTTTACCAAAAGAAGTTGAGTATGTTGATAAGACAAGCTATATGAGCGGTATGAACATTTTAAAGCCGAAACGGGTTCTTAATACGGTAGAAATTGGTTTACTGTATCAATCTCTAGAAATTAATGCAATTGGAACACAGTTGATGACAAGCTTTGCACAAGTTGCCGAGAATGATCAATCGAAGAAATACTTTGCTAGAGGAAAAGAACTTGCCAAGCAGGTCACCACCACCATGCAAGATATCTTATTGGAAAGTGATATTCACCCGCCCTCCATTTGGGCTGGTGAAATAACAGAATCAACCCTCTCACCTTTTTCTGATAAGTTAATGATGTATATTACCAATATGTTATCTGTCTTTAGTCTCAGTGGGAATACTTTCGGATCTGCATTCAGTATGCGGAATGACTTAACATTAAAATTGAATAAAATAATGAAAGATACATTTGACTTTGCTGAAGATGGAGGCAAGATCATGATTGAACATGGGTGGATGGAAGAACCCCCTCAAGCAGCAGACAGGAGAAAACTATCAAAAGAATAGATTAGTTAAAGGTATATAGGCAATGCATATACGCATTGTCTTTCTCTTTCTGTAGCATTAGGAAGATACCCCTAGGGAATTATAAGTGAATAAACATAACTTCTATTATTTGGATGGGTAGTATGAATAAATATAATAAATATGAAAGACTTTTTTGGAGTATTGCATTTCCAGGTTTTGGACAAATTTTAAATGGTAAGTTCCTTAAAGGCTTCCTTTTAATTGCACTGGAATTTCTGGTGAATGTTCAATCCAACTTTAACAAAGTAATCCTTTTAAGTTTTCATGGGCAAATTGACAAAGCGATTGAACAAACGAATTATCAATGGTTAATGTTTTATCCATGTCTTTATATGTTTTCGGCATGGGATGCTTATAAAGATGCCGGGGGTGGAAAAAAACCTTTTTCATTTTTGCCATTTGTAATTTCTGCCTACTTCGTAACTGTTGGACTAATCTATTCTCCGGATTTGAGGGTCATGGGTGTATTATTGGGCCCCATGTGGTTACCCATATTGTGCGTGGCGCCGGGGATAGGAATCGGGCTACTATTTAAAAAGCTTATAAATCAAACCCATTAACTCATTCCTTTACAGGTATGTTTCCTATCTGGAATAGTACATTAATATAAGTCCTAAAATATAACACCTTTTTGCGCGACACGGAAAATAGACCGAGTTGCACACGACAATTTTCATATGCTTTCCTAGACTAATGATTGGATTCACTCGCTTGATAGATTAATTACGTATGCTTCCTAAGGCGAAAACAATTCAATCTGATCATAACTATTCAATTCTTATACTGTGTTCTTTATTGGCGTTCGAGACTTTCTTCCTAACCCATTAACGATAATTACGCCGGAAATTGCAATAATTCCCCCAACAAGGGAAAGGGTACTGGGCCACTCATGAAGCCAAATCCATGCAATGAGGATCGCTATCGCTGGTTCCAAATACATCATACTAGTAACGGAACTAGCGTTACCTAACGAAAGAGCAGTTGCCCATGTGACATAAGCAATCGCCGCGGGGAAAATGCCGACATAAAGGGCTGATAGATTGGCTTCCATCGTTGCGGTTTGAACGGATTGAAAGAGTCCAGGAAAGAAACAAAAAAATGGTAACGTCCCCGCCCATGTAAAATAAGCCGTCAATTCAATCGGACGATAACGTTTTAAGAAAGGTTTTTGAAATACAAAAAATATCGATGTGGCGACAGCGGCCATTAATACTAGAAATGCTCCTCCGGAGATGTCTAAGGCTGGACCTGCGGATCCAAGGGTAATTAATATAATCCCCGTTAAACCAATCCCTAGACCTATCCACCCAAAAAAGCCCAGACGTTCTTTTAATACCATGACAGCAATTAATGCAGTAAAGACTGGAGCTGAACCAATCAGCATTCCTGCTGTTCCGGCTGAAATGGTTTGTTCACCAAACGTTACCCCTAGATGATAGATACTAATACCAATCCATCCAAGGATGAAGATATTGATTAGGTCTTCCTTTTTCGGTAACCGAAAGTGGACGCTTGGCCACAGAGCATAAAGGAGAAAAGCTCCTGACGCTATAAGATAACGTATAAGGACTAAATGTCCTGGAGTGTAGCCGCCATGTAAGCTGGCACGAATAGCAGCAAAAGTCGACCCCCATATCATAATTGTGATGAATGCCATCAAGAAAGCCTTTGAGTTCATTGGTTTCCCCTCCCAATCCTATTTTCTTATCTCGAAGATGAGCTTAGCCTACTATTTATTTAACATTTAACCAAACCATGCTTCCGACAACAGCTGAACGGCGTTCTGTATTTTTTTCTCAGACAAAGCCGCAAAGCCAAGTAGTACTGTTTTGTTATCATTCATCCCATAATCTGAAACAGGGTACACTTTTACACTGTATATTGCCGCCTGTTCAATGAGTTCATGCTCTGTCATGCCATTGTTGGCACGTACCAATAAATGCAAGCCCGAATCTTGACCAATGATTTCGGCGCATTTCGGAAAATATGTTGAAATCGCTGAAACAAGTGCATCTCTTTTCTTGCGATAGACGCCCCTCATTTTCTGGATATGTCTTTCCCAGTACCCCTCTTGCAAAAACCTCTGTAAAATTTCCTGATCGATTCGTGAAACAGTCTGCGCATAAAAGAAATAGTCTTTTTGGTACACTTGAGCAAGCGATTTAGGCAAAACCATATAACTTATACGCAACGATGGCAGTAACGCTTTGGAAAATGTGCTCATATATATCACATTGTCATTTGAGTCCAATCCTTGCAATGCCGGAATTGGCTTCCCTTTATAACGAAATTCACTATCATAATCGTCCTCAATTATATAACGTTCTTCCTTCTCTTCTGCCCAATTTAGCAGCTGCATTCGCCTTGAAATAGGCATAATCATCCCGCATGGAAATTGATGGGAAGGTGTGACAATTGCCACATCCGCCTCGTTTTCCTCTAAATGTGAGATAAGCATCCCGTCTCCATCAAGCGGGACCATCTCTACATGCTTTGCTTCCTTTTCGAACGTAACCATTTTACGGTGATAACTAGGATCTTCCACAGCAAAAGTACTTCCTTGCAGCAGCTGAAATAAAATTTTCATTAAATATTGCGTTCCGGATCCGACAATAATTTGACTTGGAGAACATCGCACACCACGGGATTCGTATATATATTTCGCAATGGTTTGTCGCAGCTCCAATTCCCCCTGCGGGTGCCCCATCATCAATACAGCTTTATTATCGTTTTGTATTACTTCACTTGCTAACTTACGGTATAGTCCAAATGGAAATGAATCGGTATCCACCCCTGTATAAGAAAAATTAAAGGTATAATCACGGTCACCGTATAATCTTTCTTCTACGTACTGAACGCTTCTCTGTATCTCGTATAGGTTTTGTTCCATTTCACATACAAAGAACCCTTTGCGGGGGCGTGCTTCTATGTAACCTTCCGCAACAAGCTGCCCGTAAGCAGTTTCAATTGTATTCTGACTGATTTGCAGATGATGGGATAGCTTTCGCTTAGAAGGAAGCTTTGTCCCAGATGTTAAATTTCCCAATTCCATTTCTTGTTTAATATGGTGATATAACTGTTCATATAACGGTTCTCCACCATGTGGATTAAGCTTCGGTGTTAATTCCAACATATATTACTGACCCCATTATTTTTGATAAAACTGATACTTACAATAGTATCAGTTTTTAATTATAATACATCCATATTAACCAGTTCTTTTTGCTAAAATCAAGAAAAAATTACAAGGGGGACTCCATCATGAAGAAATCCCGTCGTATAGGTCTTATAATGATTATTAGTGGCGCAGCGTTATGGGGACTGTCCGGTCCTATGATTCAATGGCTCTTTCATCATACTGAATTATCATCCATAAACTTTTTGGTCGTTCGATTGTTGTTAGCAGGTTTTTTTATCTTGAGTTACCTATTTTTCCGTAAGAAGAATGTTTTCGGGATTTGGAAGCACCCCCGTCATTGGATCCAACTTATTATTTTTGCTGTTTTTGGCATGCTGGGAGCTCAATATGCCTTCATTGAAGCCATCCACGTAAGCAATGCCGTCACTGCGATGCTGTTTCAATTCTTTGGACCCGTTTTGATCACCATTTACGTCGCCATTCAGATTAAAAGACTGCCGTCTCTTACGCAATTCCTAGCTATCATTACAGCATTAACGGGACTCTACTTTTTGATTACCAATGGATCAGTGGAGAATGTTGTGTTATCAAAAAAAGCCATCGTCTTTGGTGTTCTGACGATGCTTGGTTTTACTTTCTATACACTCCATCCTGCGTCTCTTATCAACCAGTGGGGGACCGTAGTCATTGTCGGCTGGGGCATGTTCATTGGAGGAGTAGTATTATTTTTATCTCACCAAACATTTAGTGTTTACTCCCTAACCGAAACATTAACCATGAACACTTTCTCTATGATGATCTTAATTATTATAACCGGAACTCTTTCATTTCTATCTTATATCGGAAGCTTAAAATACCTATCTCCCACAGAAACCAGCATTTTAGCTAGCATTGAACCTCTGGTGGCCGCAATCATTTCAGTGACCTGGTTAAACGAATCATTCGGAGCCTACCAACTGTTAGGAGGTATTTGCATAATTGTTGCTGTCATTTTCTTAACCATACCGAAGAAAGAGGATGAACTTTATGCAGCGACACAGAAAGTATCCTGAGGGGCGTCTGTCTCTTCATTTGTATAAGTAATAAAAAGACATAAAAAATTACAGTGGAGGAATAGACCGATGGAAAACAAATCCACATTGTTATTAATTAGTGCCGGGGCATCGTTATGAGGAATAATCAGTGTATTTGTAACGTATCTCTATGAAATAGGCTTTACACCAACACAAGTTGTTACAATGCGTGTTCTATCCGCAACTTTATTTCTAATTGTTTATGCTCTGTTTAAGAATCGTCAGCTCCTAAAAATTAAAATATCAGATTGTAAATACTTTTTAGGGACAGGTATGCCTTAACTTTGCTAAATTATTGGATCTACATATTGGTGTTTTATAATAAGAATGCCCTTTGCTGAGAAGTCCTTGGTAATCAATATTAACAAAGAGGTAAAATAAACCAGAAGGTATGATGATCACCTCTTGAACTGACGCCAACCCTTCCATTATGATGTTCTACAATTTCTTTTGTTATCGCTAGCCCTAACCCTGTCCCTCCTGTTTCGCGGTTACGAGAGGAATCCACTCGATAAAATCGCTCAAATATTTTGTTCTGTTTTTCTGTCGGTATAGGTTGACCCGGACCCGCAACGGAAACCTTGTATTCGGACTCCTGTAATTTACCCTTGATCACAATTGGGCCAGAACCTTGGTAGTAACGAATGGCATTGTCGAGCAAATTACTGATAACCTGCTGGATCCCTTCATTATAGACATTCACCTTCCCATGATCTGCTTGAACATCTACTGAAACCCCTACTTTCTCTAGAGGCCATCGAAACATCTCTACGGACTGATCAATTAATAAAGCCATATGCACAGCTTCCTTTGCGGAAAAAGATTGGTGTGAGACATAATCCCATTCCTTTAATTGCTCCAGCTGTTCAAGCATGTTGGTAAGACGCTGGGATTCTTCATAAAGCGATTGGTACAGGTGTTGATCACCTTCAATCACACCATTTTTTAAAGCACCAAGGTATCCTTTTAAATTAGATAAGGGCGTACGGAATTCATGCGATAAGTCAGATACTAGCTTTTGTCGATGTTGGTGATTGTTTTGTAATTGCCTGACTAACCCATTAAAGTGTCCTATTAATTCCCCTGTTTCGTCCTTGGAGTTACTTTCAATAGGAGCTGGGTAATGGCCTCGTTTCATACTTTTAGTGGACTCAATCAACTCCCTTAACGGATGTATCAGTTTTTTTGTTAAGTAAAAATGGATCATACTACCAACAACAATCGCCGTAAGGCTGAAAACCCATAAGTAATGAAAGAGAGTTGAATTAAATTGGGCCTGTTTATCGACATTCATAAATGCCATTCCATCGACTAAAAAACAAGCCGTGTTATAAATAGCCCAACTACTAAGAACGATAAAAGCAGAAACAACAGCTATATTTAATAGGGTTAGACGCCATAAAAATCGTTTTGGAAGCCATGATATTTTATTGAACAAACTTATACCCCATTCCTCGAACAGTACAAATACGTTTTGGTAATGCAGGATTATCCTCGATTTTTACCCGAAGCTTTTTAATGTGTGCATCAATGGTACGATCCAAAATCGTTTTATCAGCTAAGGGGTATAGTTGATGAATTAATGCTTCTCTCGAAAGAACCACATTTGGATTTTCCATAAAATGATAAAGAAGATTGAATTCATGTTTGGTCAAACTAAGTGGCTTATCGTAAAGTAGAGCTTCTCCTTTTCGCGGCTTTATGCATAGGCCTTCATAGACAATCTTTTGGCAAAACTGTCCCGTTCTCCGCAGAACTGCTTCAACGTGTGCGACAAGTTCTTCTGGATCAAACGGCTTTGTTAAATAATCATCCGCACCTAATTTTAATCCACTAATTTTATCATTTGTACGTGTTTTAGCAGAGACCATGATAATCGACACTTCATTTTGTTCCTGTTCCCGAACCCATTTACACAATGCTTCCCCACTCAGTTTAGGCAGCATTAAATCGAGAATTATTAAACATGGATGGTAAGTTAAAAAGACCTTCTTTGCTTCTTCCCCATCAGAAGCCTCTATTACCTCATAATCGGCTTTTTTTAAGTAAATACTAACAAGTTCACGGATTAATGGATCATCTTCTACAACTAATATGGTTTGTTTCATGGGATCACCTCCACCTTATTGTACTTAACAAGAGAGGATCATTTCATCTTTTTGAACTCTTGAACCATACGTTCGTAATTTAACGCACCCAGGGCTTTGTGTTGAATGATTCCATTTGAATCAATCATAAAAGAAGTTGGGATCGGGCGTATTTCATAATTCATAGCCACTTTGCTTTCATTATCTAATAATACAGGAAACGATAACCTATACTCATTCACAAAGTCTTTCACCTCCTGCAAATTGCCCTCTGTCTGAGTCAAATTAACAGCTAAAATTACCACGTCCTTATTTTGATAGAATTTTTCCATATCCGGCATTTCAGCTCGACATGGAGGGCACCAAGTAGCCCAAAAATTCACCATTACTCGTTTTCCGCGGTAATCTGATAATTTTACGTTCTCACCTTTTAACGTCTGAAGCTTGAAGTCGGGAGCGATATCACCTATGTTTAGGCCAACGGAAGCTTCTGTACCGGAAGTGTTGTTCACCTTATCATTAGAAGAGTCAGGTTCCTCTTGTACCATTTCTTCATTTGTATTTGGATTTGATATAGAATCCGCTTGAAAAGCAAGATCATACACTGCCCATCCAAACATTCCAATCATAACAATGATAATTAACGTCTTTTTCATGTGTAAATCCCTCCTTTTATCCTAAGTTAGAGAACCAACTATCTTGTACCAGCCGCAATAAAAGGTTAGATAAGCGAGCCATTTGCCCTGTAAATAGAAGTACACCCATAACAATCATAACGGCTCCCCCTACTTTCATAATTTTTTGGCTATATCGTACAATCCATTTTGTGGATCCAAGGAAAAAGGTAAGTATCAAAAACGGAATCGAAAAACCGATGACATACATGATTGTGTACAAGGCTCCTTGTGTTGGGTTACTGGCAGCTACAACTAAAATTGATGCAAAGATCGGACCAATACAAGGTGTCCACCCTGCTGCAAAACCCATTCCAACGAAGATAGTCCCTAAATACCCAACTGGCTTTTTAGAAAAGTGGTAACGTTTTTCCTTCATAAACGATGTCACTTGGAGCCACCCTGCAACGAAAAGTCCCATAATGATAATAAAAAGACCAGCAATCCGTTGGAGGAATAATCCAGATTCACCTGATAACAGTCCTTGGATCCATTGCCCCAAAAAGGAGACACCTACACCCAGGCTAATAAAAATCATCGAAACACCAAGCAAGAAGAAAGCAGCATGCAACAACAATTTGCTGCGTATCTTCCATTCATTTTGATGCTGAATTTCCTTCACACTCATCCCCGTAATGTAAGATAGGTACGCTGGGAAAATAGGCAAAGTACATGGGGAGAGGAAAGACAGAATACCCGCACCTAAGGCAAGCCATATCGTAATATCAGCTGCAGCATCCATTTATGTAACCCTCTTTCTATAAAAAAATAGTATTATACTACTAATAAAAGTAACGCTATAAAACCACTGGTCTAAGTCAAATTGAAAAACACTTGTCTGATAAAAAACGGATAGGAACCACTGCCCCAGACTCCATCCCCAAATACTGACAGACGTCAGTTGCGCAATTGTTATCTTGCCCTGAAGCAGGATCAGGACAATCAAGAGGGTAACCAATAACATTAGGTAGCCCCAATCCTCTACACCATACCCCCAGGTGATGTGAATAAATTCATTAACAAAGGAGGCAGATAGGAAAACGTATATAAAGGATAGGAGTAGAACTAGAAACTCCTGATAGTGATCAATTAATTTGTACTCGGTATATATTAAAGTGAATAATAGCGCAATATAAAAGGCCTCTGAATTACTTGGATAGGCTAGTATCGCACGTGGATCACTTAAGAATGTAGAAAAGTTGATTATGATCTTTCCAATCCAAAGTGAAATGACAAATACAATAAGCAGGGAAATTAGTTCATTTAATCGTTGCTTTGTTTCTAACTTTGAAAAGGGACCAATGATTCGAAAAAAGAAAAAGCCTAGTATAAAGCTCCCCAACAGTACTATGAAGGAGCTTTTAATAATCAGAGGACCTATTACCCAAGCTGTTGGCACTGTTGAACTCCCTCCTTTATAAATCAAATTATGTATATCATAAAACTGGAATGTGAAAGTTTCATGAAAATAAGTGTATTTAAAAAGTAATAATGATTGAGGTATAACCCGCGCGCAAAAAAAGCCCCATTTTCGCGATTATAAACCGTGAAATGAGGCTCTAATTCAAACATTATCCATTTATCTTCTAACGCAGTGATATTAATTATTGGCGGCTTTGTCCATACATGCAACAAGCTTAGACTCAATATCTTCTGCAAAAGTTTTTAACGATTCATCTCCCGTTAGCTCAACGAGTGTTGTTGGCTTAGGCATCCCAATTTTTGTTTTTCCTTGCTCTTCATACACAACAATCTTACAAGGAAGAAAGTAACCGACCATAAAGTTTTGTGTTAAAACTTCTTTTGCCGCCTCTGGATTACAAACTTCAAGAACTCTATAGTTCTGATTGTAATCGAATCCCTTTCTCTTCAAAGTATCTTTGATATCAAAATCCCAAAGAACGCCAAACTTTTCCTCTCTAAGCACCTCTTCCAATACCTTTACTGATTCATCAACTGTTTGATTGGCTTCAACTGTATAATGAAACATTGTACTGTCCCCTTTCTAATACTTTGTATAAGGTCCCCTTTACCCTAACCTCTTAAACTCATTTTGCCTTAATGGCATAATGACTTGAATAAAGTTGAAAGATTGTTGTGTCGAAACCCTGAGTTTGTAAGGCCTCAGACAATTCCTCTGAAGGAATTTTTTCATGGATTGGTGGACCATCGTCTGCTTCAATTGCTTCCCACTCGATAAACAAAACGAGTCCCCCCGGTTTTAAAATTCGCCTAATTTCAGTTAAAGCATTCTCAATACTCGGAACTTCATGAATAACCAAGGAGACCATCACTTTATCAACCGATTGTGAGTCAATTGGGATATGTTCTAAATCACTAACGAGATACTCAATATTGTTAACCTGGGCTTCTGATGCCCTATTCTTTAACATCTCAATCATTTTAGGCTCAATATCCACGGCATAGACAGGTTCTTTCGTATGCTCGGCCATAGGTATAGTGAAATAACCATTTCCAGCACCTAAATCGGCTAAAGTATCATGTTTATTTAACTCCAGCATATCCATGATCTGTTTATAAGGTAATTGCTGTTGTCTGTCCTCGCTTAACAATTTATCAGCCTTTTCAGGATTAAATCGGTGTCCTCCCACTCTACTCACTTCTCCAATCTAACGTTTTTATCATGTTTAATTTCCTGTTATAATACCAAGTAAACAGATGAGTTTTATAAAATTCCTTTTGAAGGGGGGGTAAAAATATATGACGATAAAGAATCTATTTAAAGACAAATGCCCTCAATGCAAAGAACATTTAACAGTAAATCGAACAAGTTTACTCTCTAGCCAGGTGGTTAAATCCTGTCCTAAGGGGCATTACAAAAAAGAATATCACCCTGCCCTTGAATCCTATATTGAGACCGTTCAAGATTAATATAGGATATCAAACCAAATTTTAATGGTTGTAGCAAAAATTAATAATGCCAATATACCTTGCAAATACTTGCTATTGATTTTTTTACCTAAAGTTGCTCCTAACGGTGAGGCAATTAAACTAGCTGCCACCATAACAAGGGCTGGAAGGAACGGAACTTGCCCTGTCGCTATTTTCCCTGTTGTGGCACCGATAGATGAAATAAACGTTACAGCTAATGAAGTCGCAATGGTTATTCTGGTTGGGATTTTTAATAGGACTAACATGATAGGAACAAGGAGAAAAGCCCCTCCTGCACCGACAATGCCTGCCCCAATTCCAACAGCAAAGGTTAAAACAGCCGCGACGAACTTGTTATAATGAAGCTCTTCATGATTGGCTTTATCTATGCCTTTTTTGGGGACGAACATCATCACACTAGCGAGGATCGCCAATAGCCCATATACAAGGTTGATACCTTCCTCTGTTAAGAGTCGTGATCCAAATCCCCCGATCAAACTTCCAACTAATATGCTGATCCCCATGGTTACAATTAAACTCCTGTTTAAATATCCGCCTTTTCGGTAGACCCAAACACCAGATAATGTCGCAAAAAACACTTGCACAGCCACAACACCGGATACTTCGTAAGCGCTTAATCCCTCAAATCCAAACAAGATCGGAATATAGAGTAACATGGGGTAATTGATAATGGCACCACCGATGCCCAGCATGCCGGACAATAAGGATCCTGTAAAGCCAATGAGAAATATCGTTAAAATAAACGTTAGTTCCATCCTCTTCCCCCTTAGTAAAAAGGGAGAACACGGTCCTCCCCTTTTTGTTTCACTCTTAGCCTTTTTGAATCCAAAATTTCAGTACGCCATCTTCCTCTGTATCTTTTAATAATTCATGGCCACCTGATTTTGCCCATGCCGCTAGATCACTTTTAGCTCCTTGATCCGTTGCATGAATTTCTAATACGTCCCCTGAGTTTAATTCCTGAATAGCTTTTTTTGTTTTGACGATTGGCATTGGGCAAGCCAAGCCTGTTGCATCTAATGTTTTTACTGCTTCCATGATTTTCTCCTCCTTTTAATTACCCGTGAACCGCACAACGGTTGGGTCCAATTTCCATTTCCCTACGTTCTTCTTCATCCGGATTTACTTTCCCCATGTTGGTATGGCGAATCTTTTCATACGCATTTGGCTGTGGCGGAAGGTTATCCGTCACCATTTTCCTGAACTCACCTTCATCATCGACTTGAAGACCCGAATTTTTCTGATAAAGATCTCCCAAACGGGCAGACACTTTACCACCTTTGCCAAGTTCTTTGGCAAAGGAAAAGTGAGCAGGGAGCACTACCAAATCATTAGAGAGTTCTTTGTATCGTTTATATAATGTTTCACGCAGATCTCCAACCCAATCTTCTGCCTTTCCTGCTAGATCAGGACGACCAATGGACTCAATGAACAGGATATCTCCTGTAAGAAGGTATTGGTCATCAATGATGAGGGACGTACTTCCCAGGGTGTGACCCGGTGAATAAACCGGTTGTACTTTTACCGTCGTATTTCCTACAACGATATCTCTGCCTTCTTGAAGAGCTGTATGGTCAAACGTAACATCTGTTGCATCTTTAGGAGGTAAATAATAGGTACCTTTAACGTTTTCCGCTAATTGACGTCCACCAGAAATATGATCCGCATGTAAATGGGTATCGATCAGATGCTTAATGTTCACACCTTTTTCCTTTGCAAAGGTTTCATAGATATCCGTCATTCGATTGGCATCTATAACCGCAGCTTCTCCATCAGATTCAATGAAATAGGAGAGACAACCTTTTCCAAGACGGACAAATTGATAAAGGCTTCCCCCGCCGTTTAAATCAGCGACTTTTGTTGGCTCTAAGTGTTCACTCCAGGCTTTCATACCACCTTCTAGGGAATAAACATCAGAATAGCCAGCTTCCTCAAGTAATTCGCCAACCATTTGGGAAGACCCGCCTTTCGCACATACGACGATCACTTCTTGGTCTTTTTGCAAGTCCCCTTCTACAGATTCAATCCCATCGAGCAAATTAAAGTAGGGTTCGTTAATAACCTTGACTTGACCGCCTTCAATTTTCCAATCATCAAATTCATCCGTATTCCGAACATCTAATATCAAGGTCTCTTCATGATTGACAACTTTCTTTGCTAGCTCACCAGTTGTGATCGTTTTTACAGTCATTTGTTTCTCCTCCCTTACCTAAAATGTTAATGACATATTAGCGTCTTTCGCATAATCAATGAATGAAGCAGCTCCGCCTACTTCAATTCCTTCAACAAAATCACCTTTTTCTAAACTCATAACATCCATGGTCATTTGACAAGCAATTAATTTAATATTCATTTCTTGAGCGATCCCGACTAACTCTTCTATAGAGGGAACGTTTGCTTTTTCAAACCCTTCTTGAAAGTGTTCCTTCCCTTCTGGCAAGGGCAAATTTTTGTGCCCTTCTTTATGAATGAGGTTTAACCCTTCAAACGTAAAGAATATTCCTACTTCTGCATCGGATGCTGCAGCAGCTGTAGCTACATTAAATACCTTATACGCATCAAAGAGACTTCCATTAGCTGCTATAATTGCGACTTTCGTATTTGCCATGTTTTTATCCCTCCAAAAATATATTTTTTAATTAGTTTTATCAGTTGGACCTTCCCATTCAGCCATACCCGGAACAACATTTCTTACATGTTTATATCCTTTACCACTTAGCTTTTGGGCAGCTAGATCACTGCGGCTACCTGTACGGCAAATGACGTGCAGCTCATCATCTTCATTTAATTCCTCAAAACGTTCCTCAAGTTCACCCAAGGGTATATTGATAGCTCCCGGAATATGACCAAAAGCAAATTCTGCTGGTTCACGTACATCTAAAATCGATAGATCTTCATCTCCATCTACTTTACTTCGAAGATCTTCTAGTTCTGTAACATCCTCGTGTTTTGTTTCTCCATTTGTTTCGGATTCACTTGCCTTACGCACATAGTGTGTCAATACCTCCCTTTCTTCAACCGTACCAAGGTATTGATGTCCTGTGCTTTCCGCCCAGGCTTTTATATCGGCAGTAGACCCTTTGTCTGTTGCTTGAACTTCAATGACTTGCCCTGGTTCTAAGTTTGTTAATGCCTTTTTCGTTTTGACAATCGGCATAGGGCACGCTAATCCTTTAGCATCTAATCGTTCATTTGCTTCAATATTCATGTGAATACCTCCTTATTTCTCTATTTCTCCCGACCAATCAAGCATACCGCCAGCCATATTGGTTACATCATAGCCTTGCTTACTTAAAAAACCGCATGCTTTGCCACTGCGACCACCGGAACGGCAAACGATATAATGATGCTGTTCTTTATCGATTTCATCCATTCGATCCTGCACTTGCCCTAGCGGTATATGCTGGGCATCAGGAATTTTCCCTTGTGCTACCTCTTTATTTTCTCGCACATCAATAATGTTTACCTTTTCTCCATCTCTTATTTTCTTCTCTAGCTCTTTTGCTGTAATTTCCTTCATAACTTTCCCTCCTAGTTACAATTAATTCTATAACCTACCATTATACTTATACGTGTTCAGGTATAATAACTCCAAAAAAATTATATAAATAAATTAACATTGCCCTCTTCTGCATCTCCAATATACGCAGCAACCCCCGCGTATTCAATTCCGTCAAGGAGCTCCTCTTTTTGAAGGCCAAGTAAATCCATGGTCATCGTACAACCAATCAATTTCACATCTTGCTCTTGTGCCATTTCTACTAATTGAGGTAGAGGCATGGCATTGTGTTTCTTGATGACATTTTTGATCATCTTTTGCCCCATGCCTAAATAATTCATTTTAGAAAGCCCCATTTTATCGGCACCTCTAGGCATCATCTTCCCAAACATCTTCTTCATAAACCCTTTCTTCATTGACACTTTATTATCTTTGCGCAGGGCATTTAACCCCCAGAACGTGTGGAAAATTGTTACTTCGTGGTCATAGGCTGCAGCTCCATTTGCAATAATATACGCCGCCATCGCCTTATCATAATCACCACTAAACAAAACGATGGTCGTTTTCTTTTGATCTGACATGTTTAGCTCCCCTTTCATACTTATACATCTATGGGTATGGTAACAGATGAAAATTAAAAAGCAAATCTAATTGCTTCTTAACTTTTCTTATCTGCTTTTGACTAATAATTCGATGGCTTCCTGAACTACTTTCGTGGTATCCTCTCCCTTGTCCGCCTGTTCTTGAATGCATCGTTGCAAATTTTCAGCAACGATTGTGGCGATCGTGCGGTCAACGGCCGATCTTACTGCAGACAGCTGACTGATGACATCTTTGCATTCTTTTTCTTCCTCCATCATTTTGTGCACGCCACGGACCTGTCCTTCTGCCCGCTTTAATCGTAATTTTAAATCCTGTGAAAACTCCATATTATATATCCCCCTTTACATTGCTTTATATACTATACTCCGTAGTGTATTATATCATTTACAAATTGTCTAGATTTATGCTTCCAATAATCAAGAAAAAGAGAGTAAAGCCTCTTCGTTTTACCCCTTTTCCTTTGAGTAGATACTATTCTTAAAATAGTTCAGTCAAATATGAATTATCTTCCTTCTTCTCACAAATGTTGCAGATCACGCTATCATTTTATATAAGGTATCACGTTCCGAATCGCTTTCTGAAGGTATATAACTTGCACCCTAGCTTCAGAGTCTGTCTGTTTTGAATAACTTTCAAGGTCTGCCTGCACCTTTTCAAGTGTATCGACCAATAAAGAACTTTTTGGAATCAAAGGCGACTTAGCTTTTCCATCATAAAGGTCTACGTAAACATTTCCTTTTGAGTCCAGCTGTGCCAGGAAAACATCTTCAATGTCCTGAACACCTTGCTTTTTTATCTCATCTTGAAGCCACCCTTTTGAATAACCTAATGCCAATAACCCCTTCTCCAACAGTTTTCCATCCATAATGACAACGGTTGGACCATGCTCCTCTTCTACTTTCATACCTAAGGTGCTTGGCGTCACAGACTGTTGATCTGCTTTCTGCATAACACTTAGTTGGCCGTTTGTTTCCAATACAGCCATTTCAACATCCGACAATTTGAAAATGTTTTTCTCTCTCAATAAAAGCATAAGCTCATCTATCGCCATTTGATTCTTTTTAAGATTTTTCTCGTTCACTTCCCCATTTTCGATTATAATAGAAGGTTTTCCATCCGTCAGCTGCAGAATTGTTTTGGATTTTAGACCTGCAAAAGCCAATATTAAGGGAAAAAGCCCCCATATAATCAATGCCATGAGCCCGTTCGAGATTTTTATATTTTGATCAACGGACATACTGGCAGCAATAGACCCTATTGTAATCCCTACACAGTAATCAAAAAAAGTGACTTGAGACAATTGTTTCTTCCCCATAATTCTGGCCATGAACAAAAGCAAGATAAAAGCAACAATAGAACGAATTAAGGTTAATAAAAATTCTGGCATTCAAAATCCCTCCAATTAACAAATGAACATTGATCTGAAACTATTCTTTATTATTGGACAACATAGGACTATACATTCAAAAGGGGGAATTAACTATGTTAAAAAAAGGAATCCTTCTATTCTTACTGGTAATCGTAACAGGATGTACAAATCGGATAGGAGGGGATATATTTTTTAATCAAATCGATGAGCTTCAAAATTCTTTAAATCATTCCGAGTGGGAACAATTAACAAATGGGACTACAGAATTAAAAAGTTTATATGAAGGGAAAAAATGGACATTGCAATTATTGGGAGATGAGGAAGAGTATGAAGGGTTGTATGAGAGTATAAATCAACTTTCCGCCGCTATCAAAGAAAAGGATAAAACGCAGACACGTGTTTCTTTAGCCTCCGTTAGAACATTATTACAAAACATATATACCATGTAACTCCTAAATTCCTTGTTAAATCTTGATTTACAGAAGGAAGGAGATGATTCATGTAGGTGAGGCAAATAAATGATGGCTCTCCTACTTTCTACTCAAAGCGAACCTATCTAAAGAAGCAGCCGATTTTTGGTTATATTGCTCGTTTAGAACCATAAACAGCTTTAAAGAAACTTATCATGATTTTATATGCAAATTGAGACTCTACATTTGTAAGTATTGCTCTGCGAAGTTCTATTGATATCAAGTTTCGGTTTAATTATGGCGCTTTTCGTACCCTAAAGAGCACAAACCCACTCAGGAATTGTGCTCTTTTGTAGTATAAATCTATTTTTTGATAATTAACCATAACTATCTTCGGCAGCTATTGCATCTGCTTTTGTTTGATGGACGGTACCAAATGGATGTTCAGGCGGTGCATAGATTGTGTAAAGCTTTAACGGCGTATTGCCTGTATTGGTTAGATTATGCCATGTACCAGCAGGCACCATAATAGCAGCGTCCTCACCGACATGCCTTATGAAGTTCAAATTATCTTCGCTATTGCCCATTTGAACAAATCCTTGGCCTTTTTCAATACGTAAAAATTGATCCACGTCAGGGTGAACCTCCAAGCCTATATCTTCTCCAACGTTAATACTCATTAATGTTACTTGCAAATGGTTTCCCGTCCATATAGTAGTTCGAAATGTATTGTTTTGCTGAGTAACTTGGTTAATATTCACTACAAAGGGCTCTTTCCCATAATCTGTAAATTTAGCACCGGTATAAACCTGCGTGTTTGGATATCGCCAACATTGATTTTCATAACCTGGTCTATTTGCCATGTACCAATCATCAGGACCCATCATACTTCTACAATTACACATTGGTACATCAGCATAGGCGTTCGGGTAAGGATACATATAAGAAAAGTTATTCACACAACATTCCTCCATGGGCAAATGATTATAAACCATCATATGCCCATACACTTGGAATGTTAACGCTACCTCTCCGACAGATAGTAACTGACTTGTAGAAGATACCTCCCCCGGCTCATATTTAAGGATAAAAGAATCTCTCAAAAGTTTATGAACTCTTGAGAGGCCTGTAGATCTAGTTAACAATTTTTAAACCAGCCAAAATCCAGTCAAATTGTTATCAAACCCTATGATGAAAGGGTTTTGGGGGCTATCACATCATGCCGCCCATAGCTTCCCTAAAATAAATAATGAAAAATAAAGTCCAAATCAAATGTGATTATTAGTTAGGAAAAGCATGTCTCCCTTATCATGATTAAAACGCTTTAATCAAAAGTGAGAAAAAGTATGCCAATGAGTATGTCATTCCGCCATTTCTTCTGTAATAATTATTATCGATATCTATTGCACAACAACCTCAAAGCCATAGAACCATTATGGCTACGAGGCTTTGAGGTTTATCTATTAAAAGGAGCATAACACGATCGAACCGCTGACCTCTACACTGCCAGCAGTGTAATAAGGTTTATAAGAAGGTTTACACCAGGTGTCCGGATATGTAGACTAACACTTTATTTTAGGGTAAATAGTAGGTAAACCACCATTTACAATATATTTCCTGTCTTATTGTTAAGTTATCGTCCTAGAACGTCAAGTAGTCAACCGAATAGGTTAATTAATAGTAATTCCGAGTTACAAGTACATTGATTTCACTTATTTGTTTCCCCCGTCGATTAAATGTCTGATATGCTCTTGAATCTCAGTTTGAAGTGAATCAATTTGCTTTTGCAACATGTCAATTTCAGAATCATTTTTTATATAAAAGTAAGCCATTTCTTGTGATAAATCTCTAAATTTGTTTTCAAAGTTTTGGCGTTCTAATTGTAGGCTATATTTCCCTGTATACCTATCTGACAATTCCTTTTCAATAGTAAGTAAATTTTTTTCAATAATTGATAAAAATAGTTCTAATTGTTCCTTTCTAAATTGCCTATCAACTGCTTTATTTACCTTTTCGAGTAATTCTAATTTCTCTTCTAATTGAGTAGATTTTATTAGTTCTTCAAGTTCAACTATTTTATGTTCAACTTTTTCATTATATTGTTCTAATTCTTCTAGTTTTTCTGTAACCTCATTTTGTTTTTTACTGAGTTCGTCTTTTTGTTTTTTAGCTTCATTAATATGCGCATGAGCGTTTTCATGAAGTAACCTGGCATTATCCATAGCTTCCTTTGCTTTTTTGGATTGTCTTTGTATCACTATTATAACCCCTGTGCTTAAAATCCCTAAGAAAGCCATTAATACGCCAAATAAAGTTAAAGTGTTAGTAATACTGTTTTGTAAAAAATCAATTTGTGATTGTAAGTTGGATACTTTCCCTTCGTTTATCATTCTTTCTATTTCTTCTCTTCTCATATGTAGACCTCCCCCTTAGCAATATTCGGCAATAGTCGCCATTTCCCTTCTTTATATGTTGAAATTAGGCGGACTACCGCCCGTAAATACATAATTCATTTTATTGTATGGCTTCTCTCTGAATAGAAAAAAGCAGGAAACCTAATGAGTACTGCTTTAAAATCTAGCTAATTATAAAAGGGATCTGTATATCAAAATATAATTTATGGTACTATGGTAACAAATGTAAGTTAAGGAGAATTCCGTATGAAACAGCTAACTTTTGGAGAATTAGCTATTAAAATATTAAATGAAACACGTGAACCAATGACAGTGGAAGAAATATGGGAGTATGCTCTTACTACTGGATATGCTGATAAAGTTGGAACGAAAGGTAAAACTCCTTGGAGAACTATGGGAGCAAAGATATATGTTGATATAAAAGACAATCCTTCTTCACCTTTTATTAAGATTGATACTAAACCTAAAAAATTCTTTTTACGTGATTTACAAAATAGACAACCTGAAAAACTAGAAACAGTAAAAGAAAATGTAGTTAATAAAGTAAAGAGAGAAGTACATAAAGCCCCCACCTTTAAAGAGCGTGATTTACATCCATTATTGTCATATGTAGCTTATACGTATTTGTACGTTTATACAAAGACCATTTATCATGAAAAATCATCAAAACGTTCTTACAATCAATGGTTACATCCTGACATAGTAGGTATAAACTTTCCTATTGGAGAATGGCAGCCTGAAGTATTGGATTTTGGATTAACTTTAGGAGGGCAGTTAGCAAAACTCTATTCCTTCGAGTTAAAGAAAGAACTAAATTTCAACAATATTAGAGAAGCATTTTTCCAGTCTGTATCAAATTCCTCTTGGGCTAATGAAGGGTTTTTAGTTACAGCCAAAATTTTAAGTGATGAAGAATTTATGAATGAACTAAAAAGGTTAACATCAGCTTTCGGAATAGGAATAATCAAACTAAATATTAGTGACCCTGACGCTTCTGAAATATTGTTTCCAGCTAAAGAAAAAGCTGATATTGACTGGGAAACAGTAAACAAATTGAGTAAAGAGAACCCTGATTTTAGTAGATTCATTAGAAGAATAAGAAATGACCTAAACAGTCAAGAAATAATTAAGGAACACTATGACAAGATTTACACTAGCGAATATTTAATAGATAAATTTAAATAATACTTCTGGAGGAATAATTCTGTGGCTATTAAAAAACTTAAACCAACAGGTTATTGGACATTCTTTTGTAACCCGGAGAAATGGGCTATTGATGACTTCTTAGAATCAGAAGAGATATACGACTATTTCGCAATTAGAAAAAGTGATAAGGAAAGTTTTAAAATAGGTGATTTAGCTATTATTAGAGTTGGAAAAGATAGGAGAACTTTAGAACAACTCAATGGTAAGGAAAGGTTAAAACCTGGAGTTTATGCTATCGTGCAAATCATTGGTGAACCTAGATTTATGTCTAATGAGAGTTTGAGCTTTTGGGCTGATAGAGATGAAGCAGAAAAGGCAAGGTTTAGAGTGCCTATCAAGTACCTCCATAACCTATTGGATAACCCGATACTTCTAGAGAACCTGGAAGAATTAGATATTGATTTTGACCCTTATCTAGTTGATGGATTTCAGGGTTCATCTATACCACTTAAAGCAACTACCTTCAATCAGATACTAAGCAAAGTTCAATCTGATTACACTCCCTTCGTTGTAGGTGAAGAATATTCAAGAAATGATATTTACCGTATCATAGAAGTTCCTACAAAGAGTCAAAAGGGGATATGGAACACTGGTTATACTCAATACAATGGTGATATTTTTATTTTTGCTAATATTAATAGTGCAGGTCGAACGGGACATGATTATGATAATAAGTTTATAGGTGATGACCTTAATTGGTTCAGTAAAAACAATCATAGCTTGAATACTCCATCTATCAAATCAATGCTTAATCCTGAAGGAAATATTTATATTTTCACACGTGAAGATAGTCAAAATCCATACTTTATTTATCAGGGTAATGCTAGCGTTAAAGATTATAGAGATACTCAACCAGTTTATATTCTTTGGGAATTTATAGACGAAAGTGAAAACCACCCTGAAAAAACTACAGAAGAAGTCACTGACCCGAAGAAGTATAAAGAAGGAACTACAAAACAAATCTCGGTAAATGTCTATGAAAGGAATCCAACTGCAAGAAGTAAATGTATTGATCACTATGGTTGTAGCTGTGTTATCTGCAGATTTAACTTTGAGGAAGCCTATGGTGAAATAGGTAAGGGCTTTATACATGTTCACCACCTAAAAGAATTACATGAGATTGGTGAAGAATATGAAGTTGACCCTATTGAAGATTTACGTCCTGTTTGTCCTAACTGCCATGCTATACTTCATAGAAGAAAACCTGCTTATTCAATTGAAGATTTACAAGCAAAATTTTCTAAAAATCTACAGGAGAGACATTAAATTATGAAATGGTTAATAGGTATCCTTGTTACAATACTGGTTCCTTTTGCGATTTTTTACTTAGGTGAGGATAACCCAGATGTTGTATATACTCTGTCAGATAATATCCCTATGAATACTTCTAGCAATAGTAACATTCAACAAATTGAAGTCAAAAATATAGGGGAAACTTCAGCAAAGGATATTCAAGTAAAAATCCAAGCAGACATAATAGACCCAAAAGTTATCAAAGATTCAGAATCAGATAAAATTAACACTTTTGAAGGAAATAATTATGAATTAGTTTATCCTGAGTTGCCGCCAGAGGGAAGTTTTAAACTGATATTTGAATCAAACCTTAATGGGTTAAATGAGAACGTTTTAACAATAAAAAGTAAAGACGGCTTAGCTAGGAATGGTTTGGAAGATAACAATAAATCCTCCTCGTTTTTTACTTTTCTCATTTATTATCTTATATATATTGCTCTGATTTTCACTAGTGTTGCATAAATAATATCTGAATGTTCAGAACTTATTCAGATCCATAAAAAAATCCTTTATAATGGTTGGCGCAGGGGTTCCTGTCCAAATCCAATATAAAGGACTCTCACATGGACAAGAATACCGTAAAAACGTCATTTGGTAAATACGTAAACGTAATGAATCTAGAAAATTTAGCTGTCCCTATCCAAGAGATGGACCGGTATACGAAAAAATATTCGTTTGAATCCTATCTCCATTTCATGATTTACGCTCATTTAAACGAAATAGACAGCCTTCGGGCGTTAGAAGATGCGCTGATTAATAAGAATCTTCAAGCTCAGCTGGGTTTTGAAACGCTTAGTGTCTCGCAGTTATCACGAAAGCATCGAGCCATCGATTCAGACATTCTGGCAGCGATTTTCGCTGAACTATCTATGAGAATCAAAGGGAAATCTGGTCCGACTAAATTCGGAAAGCCTCTCTATTTGATAGATTCCTCGACAATCACACTGAATAAGGACCAATTTCCCTGGGCATCTTTTCGAACCACAAAGTCTGGAGTAAAACTTCATTTGAGATTGGTTTTTATGGATGATAACCACCAGTTCCCTGATCAAGCGGTCATCACGCCAGCACTTGAGCACGATAACAATCAACTGGACATCTTAATGGATGAGAAAGATGTCATGTATGTGTTTGACCGCGGCTACATGGACTTTGAACGCTTCGATGAGCTTTGTCGGGAAGGGTATACATTCTTAACCCGAATCAAGAAAAACACTGTCGTGACAGAAGTTGAAGCGTGCCCAGTCGAAGACTCGCCTCGTATTAAATCGGACCGTGTCGTGCGGCTGGGATCTTTTCAAAATATGATGGATGCCGAGATGAGAGTCATCGAAGTTTGGGATACGAAGCATAATCTTCTTCGGCTTACGACCAATGATATGGAAACACCGGCTGAAACCTTAGCTGAAATGTATCGAAATCGTTGGCAGATTGAACTTTTCTTTCGATGGATCAAGCAACACGTCACAATCAAACGTTTTTTCAGCTTTGATGAGGAAGCCGCTCAAAACCAGATTTATATCGCATTGATTACGTTCTGTTTACTAGTTCTACATAGTCAGGAAACTCAATCGAAGTTAAGCCCATTAAAAGTCGCTAGAAGGTTGAAAGCCCTGATATGGCAGTCTTGTCAGGAATGGAAAGAAGCCCTCCGGAGTGTCCCCTGATACAGACGCGATGGCTGTTGTCTCAAGTTTAACTGTATAAAAATACCAAATGGATAGAATCGCCTGTTTAGGTGGATGTTCTCTTTTTTTACTTTAACAGCTAAATATGAGATTACTGAATTTTTGGACTATATTAATGCAACGCTAGTGTCTGATTTTATATTATTTTAGAGAAATTACCATTAATCATAAAATCAATAAGTTAATGCTATATGGTTCAGATAACATTGACCTTATTTATAAAAAGAAACCACTTTATATGAGTGTTAAGCAATGGGTTCAACTTCTAAAGAATTTTATTGCAAAGAAGTTCAAGGATGACTTGGAACTTTCATATGATTTAAAAGCTGAAAAGTTAAACTCTTTTTTTATAATAAAAAGTAAGAAACCTAACCATTTCAGTGAAGATAGCTGGCGAAAATTAACAGAAGACGCAATTAAAGTATTAAAAACTAAGATTCAATATTCTGCAGTGGAGACTTACGGACAAGAACAACAACTTACATTTTATAGTAGTATTTATGATAGTCTAGAGAACTTTCCTGATTCCCTAAGCTTAGAAATACACAAAAAGATAAGTAAAAGTTTTGTTGAATATAAAATGAATGAATATCATTTTATTCTTGATAGTATTAATAAATGTTTATCTGAGAAAAAACCTAGTTTTGTCATTGAAGGAGACTGGAAAAAATACACAAACCACCTAGGTGATTTGCAACATATGTATTTATTAATAGAAATGTACAAATCATTTAGTCAGCCTTTAGAAGTTTATAATAAGTATGAAGATATAATACACCAAAGAAGTGCTTCTTTATTTGAAAGCAAAGATTCTCTTTATAATATTGCTTACAATATTGAATATTATAAATTTATATCAAATATATTAACCTATTCGAAATTAAAAGCAAGCAATCTTCCAGTCAAACCCGAATGGATGAAGGAAAATCACTATAATACCTTAAAAGAAATCGTGGAAAGAATCACCTCAGTCGATGACAAACAAAAAGATGTTACGGAGCAAATAGATGTTATATCAGATGCTATTGTTTTTAACCGATTACCGGATGAAAAACCAAAACACATGAATGATTATCAGTGGGAAAAAATAAGCAATTTTGTTACTCAGTCAAAAGAAATAAAGGATTTAAAGGAAAGAATAGAACAAAGAGAAGAAGAAGTAAATGAGCTTGAAGAAAAGGTAATAAAGCAACAAGAAGATGTAAATGTTGTAAACGCTAGAATAAAGTTGACAGTTTTCGCTTGATAGGATTTTACACTTTTGCTCTATCAACCTAATACTTTAGTAAAATAGTTGGTGACGTTATTTTACTGGGGGTTAGGATTTTGGAGGAGAAATTAGTGTTGTATTTAAAAATTAAGGACCTATATAAACGGAAGTTTAAAGTAGCACAAATCGCTAAGGAGCTTAAGATCTCAAGACCAACTGTCTATAAATATTTAGAGATGACTTTTGATGAAGCAAAAGCTTATACAGAACTGCCTATTGGGAAGAAAAAGAAATTAGACAGCTACAAAGACTGGATCCTTGCCTGGTTAGAAGAATACCCTCACTTGAGTGCTGCACAAATACATGATTGGCTTCTAGAGAGATACCCGAACCTGGCGGTCGGTGGAAGTACGGTGAGATCATATGTTAAAGATATCAGGGAATTCTACCAGATTGAGAAGAAGGTAACGGTTCGCCAATACGAAGCAATACCTGAACAACCAATGGGGAAACAACTTCAGGTAGACTGGGGTGAAACAAAACAGAAGACAACGGAGAGCAAAGAGATCAAGTTGTATTTCATTGCGTTTGTCCTCGCTCACTCCAGACAGAAGTATATGGAATGGCAAACAAGGCCATTTACCACGAGGGATGCGATCCGATGTCATGAAAATGCATTTCAATTCTATGGAGGATGTCCAGAAGAAATCGTATACGATCAGGATCACTTAATTACAGTGAGTGAAAATGCAGGACAGCTTCTTTTAACAGCTGAGTTTCAAAGTTATGGGAATGAACGTAAGTTTAAGGTTCATTTGTGCAGAAGAGCTGATCCGGAGTCTAAAGGTATGATTGAAAATGTAGTGAAGTACATAAAAGGTAATTTCGCAGACAGTCGAGTGTTCAGTGATATAGAGGATTGGAATCAGCGGGGGCTACAATGGCTAATGCGTACCGGAAATTATCAAGTTCATCAGACAACAAAAAAAAGACCAGCTGAAGTGTTTCTCGTCGAAAAGCAACACTTAAAGCCAGTCTCTTCCCTACTTTCATATGAAAGTACCAATAATCAAAGTATAACAAGAAGTGTAAGCAAGGACAATACAATCCGGTATAAGTCCAATCGATATTCCGTCCCTCTCGGGACTTATCAAACAAACGCTGATAACCATGTTTTGATTGAAGTTACAGGTGAAGAACCACCGACGCTCGTGATTCGAAAAGAAGCAGAAAGTGAAATCATTGCGGAACACGTTATCAGCTTAGAAAAAGGGAAACTCATTCAAAATCGCAATCATATCCGTGATCGATCCAAAGGTGTTGAAGAGTTTAAACGACGTTTGATCTCCTTTTTTGAAAATAAAACACAGGCATCTGGTTACTTTGATGAGATCAGCCAAAGATACCCAAGGTATCGTCGAGACCAGTTTGCGATCATTCATCAGGTCATCAAACAGTATCCAACGGTAATCGAGACCGTATTGACCAAGTGTATGAGAGAAAAGCTGTTTAGTGCAAATGACTTTCGTGATATGGCCAAGCACATTAATAGATTGCCTCATGAGCCGGTAAAAGAGGCAAAATCCTTTTATACCTATCCCGCAAAATATAGTCACATTAAGACCTCTACCCGTTCTATAAATGCTTATACCAGCATATTAGGAGGTCTATCATGATGAAGAAGACCGTGAATGAATTACAAGATCAATTTCGTCAGTTACGTCTATCAGAAACTGCGGAGGAGCTTCCACAGCTTCTTCGCGAAGCTGAAAAATCTTCATGGACCTACTTAGAATTCTTAGAATCTATTACGCGATATGAACTAGCAAAACGGGAAGCCAAAAGCTTTGAAAAAAGAATGAAATGGGCACGATTCCCTTTCGTGAAGTCATTAGATGAGTTTGAACTGAATGGTCAAAACGTGCTGACTGCCCGCCAGCTAACACAACTCAGAGAATTAAGCTGGCTGGAACAGCAGTATAACCTAATTATTCTTGGGCCACCTGGCATTGGGAAAACGTACATCGCAATTGGACTGGGTCTCGAAGCTGTTTCCAGAGGATTCAACGTTTACTTCGCTACAATGGGTGAGCTTGTACAGCTCTTAAAGACGGAAGAATATCTGAACAAATCAAAGGTACAACTGAAACGAATGAGAAACGCTGACCTTGTGATTATTGATGATTTGATGTACATGGCGATGGATCAGCGAGAGGCAAATCTGTTTTTCCATTTGATTAACCATTTATACGAACGAAGTTCGATCATCTTAACCTCAAATAAAAGTCCAGAGGAATGGGGGAATCTGATTGGTGATCAGGGGATTACGACAGCGATTTTAGATCGTTTACTCCATCGTGTGGAAGTTATACAGGGCGGAGAGAATGAGGAAAGTTATCGTATGAAAAACAGAAAAAG
Source organism: Halobacillus ihumii (assembly GCF_902726645.1). Classification (NCBI taxonomy): domain Bacteria; kingdom Bacillati; phylum Bacillota; class Bacilli; order Caryophanales; family Bacillaceae; genus Halobacillus; species Halobacillus ihumii. The sequence goes on along the minus strand of NZ_CACVAO010000001.1, from coordinate 4,099,840 downwards.
CATCTTTTAAGCAGAAGTGTAAAAGGGAAACGAGCAAAAAGTGTAAAATTCAACTTGACGTCTACAAATGTGTTAAAAGAGAAAATAGAACGTCAGTTAAATATTATAAACGATATGTTTAGTGACCCTGATTCAATATATCGAATAGAAACTTATAATAATCCTTTTGCTAGAGGAAACTTCGAGAACTTGAAATCTTTAGCTGAACAACTAAACAAATGATAATAAAATAAATTAGGAGTATGGTTATATGAATAAGATAAATTGTAAATTTCGAAAAAAAGTATATTGTCGAAAATGTAAATTGGAAACACATCACGATATTATCCTTATTCATTCAATAGGAGAAGAGTTACATGATGTAGGCTTTAGCTGGCAAGAAGATTATATGATTGGTCAATGTAGAGGTTGTGATACTAATAATTTCATAAAAGAATATGACGATTCAAACATGCATTATTATATACCCTCCTCTAATGAATATATACCTTTAGATGATATTGAGGTCTACCCTCCTGAACCATTAAAAGAAAAAGAGAAATATAATATGGTTAATTTCAAGCATTTACCTGAGTTATTAGATACTTTATATAATCAAGTAGTAGCTAACTTTGAGCTTAATTATTATTTACTATCAGCTGCTGGATTAAGAATGATTATTGAAGGAATTTGCAATGACCTTTCAATTAATGATGGCTATGTTTTAGATGAGAAGGGGATTAAAATAATTAAGAAGGATGGAACTGAAGTTAGAAGTGACAACCTTAATGGCAAGATAAACGGTCTCGAAGAGAGCGGCATACTCACAGAAGATCAAACTAAGATTTTACATTTAATTAGAAAGTTTGGAAATCAAACAGTCCACGATTTAATAAATCCAACTCGTAAGATAATGCTTGATGGTATAGAAATAATTGAACAAACTCTTAAGAATATATATGAATTTAAGAAGTACAGTTCTTTGGAAAAACACTTCAAAAAACAAAATAAATCTTAAATACGAAATTCACTTTGATAATACAGAAAAACTCCCCGTCTAGGACAAAAAAGCGAGTCCTGGATGGGAAGAATTTCTGGAAGGTATCAGATAATAAAATTGTGTGTGTGACTCCTAGGATTTCAAATATTGTGTAAAAATTGATAAAGGTAAACCTTTTTTGCTTTACAGACTAATCTTGAACCACGGGTATTATCAAATCCAGCTTGTGGTTTCAACTGCTCCCTGAAGGTATTCTTGTCCTGGTCTGGTGTACTGAATCGTTTGTTGAATGTTTGGTTCTCCAGAATTGGTCATATGCCCCATGATGATAGCAACCTTATCAATGCTCACTCCATTGTTTACTAACTCATGACCGAAGTGTGTCTTAGTGAGTGTGCTGTCAGTTCAAGTCCTGTTAGTTTCTTATACTTTGAAATAATATGCTGTACTGCCCTGCAGTTCATTTGAGGGCTTCTTTGAGATTCAAATAGATAAGTTCCTTCAGGTTGATACTCTTCTATATACCTGGTGATTGACTTTCTTGCTGATCTACTTAAAGGAACTGTTCTCTGTCTGTCTAATTTACCGTTTTGAATGAATAGTGTTCCTTTTACGGTCTGACATTTCAATACCTTTTAACCGTAGGTCACATAGTTCCTGAACACGAAGACCAGTATGAAGCAATACTTCAATAATAGATAACTCTTTTGTATTGCCATGTTTCCTGACCATTCTGATTAGCTTATTTTGGTCTAATCGACTTAACCATTTAGGTGTTTTCTTTTGTTCAGTAACTAGTCCCTGTTGACTGAAAGGATTGTCCGGGACGACTCCCAGGTCTACAAGATAATCATAGAATGCCCTCACGTGCATTAGTGATTGATTCCGGTATTTCTAGTAAATGCTATAATTAAAAAGATCTCCTTTAAGTAGTTAGAATACAAACTTACATAATTCATGGAACATCCAATATGGAATGCCATCAATCGTTTAAGCTTAAAAATACTCATTAATAACATAATGTTGGGCAGGATTCTTAGTCAATTGCTTCTTTAGTTTTTTCTCATAGAAAATAATTTACCAATGCAGAATGATTAACTTAAACTTATATCCTTGCTGAAAGTCCTATAAATTTCTTCTCACTTAACTTTTCTTTTACTAACTCCTTTTGTTTCCTAATCTCTATATTCCAGTCTTTATTAGTAGGTAAATCAATTTTTGATAATTCTTTACTCATTAGTCGGTGATACTTATTAGCAAACTCCCTCCACTTAACTCTCTTTACCTCCCCCTGCAGAGTCATCGCAGTGATTGGGTAAAGTGAGCCAGGTCAATAACGTGATTAGCTATTAATTTGATAAGCTTCTTTTAATTCATCAAAGGAGATGTATATTCCCACTTGTTTTAAACCTTCCATTCTTTCTTGAAACAATTTCTTCAAAGCTATTTCCCGCTCTATATCTAATGCATGGTGCACTAAACGGTGAGCATAGGGTGATAGACAAACAATATTCTCAGCTCGATCTAGACTTACCTCGAAGTAACTTTGTAGGTGCATAGGGACCAAGTGATGTGCTTCCATAAAAGGTTGGCCAGTATGTTTAGAAGTAAAAGCCGGTATAGAAGGTGCAAGCTCACATTGGTAATGAGCTCGTCGTATGGCCTCAGCAGCAATGGCTGCGTTTCTTGGCCAACTGACCTCTCCACTTTGATTTACTACTGGCTCCGGTCTTGGTATAGGCATTCCAGTATCTTCCTGGCTAACTTTACCTTCATCTGCCACTAAATATTGTTGGATCTTTTCTTGATAAGTATCATCTTTCTTTCCTTCGACAAACTGCCCCTCTTCACTTAAAAGTAAAAAATCATTAAACTGATCAATGGACCTTTCCCCAATAAGTGCTTCCACTTCTCGATATACAACTATTAAATCATGCAGATCTTGAATGATTTCTTCTGAATTTGGTAAAGCCTCTCTTGGGTAAAAACGACCGACAATGTGTCCTCTCTCATACCCCCTACTTAAAGGACCCTCGCCTTTTAAATCAATTAGTGGTAAGTTCAATCGATCCGGCACCATATGTAAATTTCTACGAATAGTAGTTGCTACAGTTTTAATTTTTCTTCCACCCTGTTTATTTCCATACTTTTCTTTGAAATAAGTCCAACCTTGATTTAAACTTACATAAACACCGTTCATATCCTTTTGAAACAGATAAACAACGTCATATCCCTTGGTAGCCGTAGTAGTAATATGTTTTAAGAAGACGCCTATCCAAGGAACTTCTGCCCACTGTCCTTGTCCAACGGATCCAGTTACCAAATACTCTTCTGAACTTAGATTTGCAGCTTCCTTCAGTTTATTTGTCAATTGTTGTCGAACATGATATCCCATCGGATGTTCTTTTAATTGTTCTGTCTTTGCCGAGTGATATTCTTCTAATATGTATTTAAAAGCCTCATGTAAATCAACGTTAGAACTCACGTGATACCCACCTCAATTCTTATCACAGATCTTTTCTCTTCAACTGATCAAGTGTTTTTCCGTTTTATTTTTCCATTCGGTCACACATTAGCAGCTGTTCCTTATACGACAGCAGCTGTCTTACTTGGGGAAGTGAATTGATAATCTTCAATAAACTCAACCTAACTAAAATTTTTCGGGACTACAACCCCATCATTTATTAATGCTTCTCTTTTCATAATTAGGTAGTTATGAATACTCTTTGTAACCTCCGTTTGCATCGACTCCTTTATGTAAATCATTTCTCTGAATATAAATAGCTCTATCTTTTAGTATTATTGTAAAGGTTTTTTAAACAAAGATGAAAAAAATCATCCATATATGACCAAGAATATAAATATATAAAATAATAAAAGCTTGAACCGTAATGATTCAAGCATCAGTTTGGTAAAACGCCGCCCATTCACTAGTCTGCATAAATGCACAAAAATAAGCTCCATAAAAGCTGATACTTCTACCAATTTCTTATGAAAGCCAGTTTATCAATATAATAAATATTAATGATATATGAACTGAATCCAGTCAAAATCCAGTCGCGAAAAAAGCTAGGAGTAGATATTATTTAGTTTAAGGGTGAAGTTAAAAAAGTGAGACGACTATGGAAAATTATTGATGATCTCCTCTATAATGCCATGCTCGCTTCTTCATTCGTTGAGGTACATATTTATTGGAAGTTATTGGAACACTATTTCTATTGCGTTCATTTTTCAAATTTAATAGAGACATAATTTCATCTCTTCTTTTTTCTAAATGGGTTGTTTTCTGACTTAACATTTTATTCATTTCGATTTCTTTATGTAAGGCTTTTAGTTCCTTAAACATTTTTTGTCGTTCAGCCTTATATTTATATTGCTTATATGCCCGTCGAACGTTCGCTTTAGGTATATCCCCTTGTTTAGTTCTTACATCATGCTTATGAATTTTGTATAACCTCTGGGTTTCAATTATTAAATTAGGTATTTGACCTCTACCTTTAACAAATTCTTGCTTACTAATAGCCTTCCTAATACTTTTCTTGCTTAAATTATATTTCTTCTTGGCATCTGCCCTTTTCATAGTATGAAAGTCAGTTTCCTTCTTTGTAGCTTCTCTTACCTTCAAAAAACATAATTTATCCCCGAAGTGCCTTATATACACCCCATCTATATAATTTCCTTCTTTAAGCTTAATGTTATAAATAATTCGGCTAATAACCATCACCCTACATCTTAATACTCATTTTTTGATTACTAGTCATATGATATTAACTACTCAAACTTCTTTTCAATTAATAATCTTATTCTGGAAAATACATTTTCTGCAACGGTAATAAAGCCCTTATATCATTCGGCATTTGCTCATACCACTTCACAACTAGATTCACCAATTCCTCAAGATCTACTAATCTAACAGAATTATGTTTTGCGACCGCTTCAGCATGCGAAGTAAACCCTCCGGTAGAGACAAATAGACTATTCGCATCCATTGGGTTAGCGCCGAGGAGTTGCTGAATTTCGGGTGCGGATGCAGATGATTTTCAGTGTTTTACCTGCACTTTTATAATTGGCTTTTCAAATCCAAAGGCATCTTTAAATGCTAGTACATCCACTCCTCCATCAGGCCCTTTAGGGCTTACCTGAGAACTATAATCCATTGCTTGTAATAAACCACCTACTAACTCTTGCATTTGCCAGGGATCAAGCTTATCTACTTTATCTTGAACCATCACTAATGCTTTATTAACCAGGTCTTGTATGATTTCACTTTCTTCTTCCTCATCTTCATCTATATCCTCAGGTTCTAAGAAAGGCGATTCCACTAACCTTTCAATTTCTTCCCCCCATTCATCAACACGAAATACCGTTAATACTGAACCTAAACTGTTTTTAGCTGCTTGTGACAAAAGATCCCGTTCTACTGTAACTTCTTCCCAGTCAACTTTTATATGATTAGGATAATTTGAATCTCCAATAGACTTATCAAAATAATGCTCACCAGTAACTGTCCCTACCATGTACTCTCTAAAACATTAACCCTTGATCCAACTTATGCTCAATAATCCCATGTTGCATGACCTCATATACGTAAACTCGTTCTGCTATATCTCCATAATCCTCTAACACAAGCTGTTGTTTAAACTGATATAAATCGTCAGTCACTACAACCAACTTATTTTCGCCATCAACTTCTTCACTAATGAAATCTACGATTCCAAAAGCAGGTTGTACTTGAACATTCAATCTACCATTCTCCAATTCATACTTTTCAATTAAAGAGAGAAAGTCTTCAGGTAGGATACGGCCATTAGATACCCCATTGGACAAAACTTTAAATTGTGCTATCCGCTTTACTGGTTTAAGTTGGATGGATCGTTCTCGATCAATTTCATTCAACCGTTCTTTACCGCGGTCTTCTATTTCATCTATTTGGGCATAAGTCTGGTTGATTAATGCACTATTTTTTCTTTCTACATTTTCTCTTTGATATTTCTCCAGACGTTGCTGTAGTGTTTCAATCTGCTCTTCAAAAGACTTCCTTAAAAAGACTCTTTTTCTGTTAGCATAATCCTCTCGCTTACGTTGAATTGTTTTTAAAAGGTTCCTCGCATCCTTAATGACGTACCGCTTAATGTCCTGGTCTTCTTGAACGACCGTACCCTCCACCTCTAATGATTGGTGAAATAGGAAATAAGGAGAAACCTGGACAAAATCACCATTTTCGCGTTTCCCAGTCAACATTAACTGTTGTTCAAGCTCACGACCATTTCCATCCACAATTGTTACCTGATTCAACTCAATTATCAAATCCTCAGGTACGGCGGCTTGAACTACGTAAAACGGCAAAACAGCCTGCTGCATTTCTTTAGAGGTTAATTGCATTATTATGTTAAACACTGGACTATCATTTTGTAACATGGAAAGTTGAGTAGTTTCTGAGTTCGTAGTTAATGCAAAGCGAATAGATTCATCAAAATTGCACATTAACTTTCGTCCGCGGGCAAAGTCACGGATCCGTTTGGGAAAACGATCGATGCGAGCTGTAGACTTATCTCCCGAGACGCTTACCCGCGTCCTCGTATTTTCTAAACCTTGTAAAGCGAAGTGACCATAGAACCTCCGAGGAATGCTATGGATTGATACTTTATCAAAAGATCGTTTAGATCCTGGTAAATCAAAGTTTTCATTCAGACGCTCATTCTTAGCTAACTCTAGCAAACGTTCATGTTCTTCGGATAAGGTCTTTTCCATACGCTCAATTACATTATCGAGATTTTCCCTTCCTATAATGGATTGTTCCATAATAGAAGGTAAATCAGCCTGATGATCTTCTAATACTTCACCGATGAAATCATATACTAATTCCTGACCAAGGTCTTCTCTCATCTGTTCCATCTTAGTAAGAAGACGTGAAAGCACATCCCCTTCACGAGTATTAGTAGCTACTAAATTAAATACAAACACTTCATTCTTTTGACCGATACGGTGAATACGCCCCATTCGCTGTTCCAATCGATTCGGATTCCATGGTATGTCGTAGTTCACCATCTGATTACAGAACTGAAGGTTAATGGATTCTCCACCAGCATCCGTAGCAAGCATGATTTGCAAATCATTGCGAAACTTCTCCACCTCTTCTTGACGCCTGTCCATGGAAAAGCCACCAGCAATTTTAGCAATATCCGGTACATAAGCCTTCAATTTCTTTTCTAAATAATTCAATGTATCTTTTGATTCCGTGAAAATCAGTATTTTCTCACCTTGAGCAAGAAGTCCGTCTGCTCCAAATAACGTGCTTTCCAGTTCAAGAAATTTTCGCTCATTCTCCTGTTGCCTCACCACATTTGCTTTACGAATCAAATGATCAAGCATTTCTATTTCTACCTGAAGTTCGTCCATATCAAGCTCTTCAAATTCACCTTCTGCATATTGCTCCATCAATTCCTGATCTTCAAAGGAGCTTTCTTCATATTCCTCTGTATCTATTAATTGCTGCAACCTCTGTCCTGTCTCTAAAACATTTTGCAGTCGTTCTTTTCTACGTAATAAAGAAAGGTAGATTGCTTCCACAGAAGAGCTAAGTCTCCGTTGTAAAATCATCATAGCAAAAGCAACATTCGGTTTATCATTCTTTTTCGCACGGTTAAAGTAATGACGTACATAGTCTGTCACAGCGTCATAAAGCTCTACTTCTGCAGAGCTTAACTCGAAACCAAGTGTTTTTGTCGTTCGTTTCGGAAACAAGGGTGTTCCATCAAAATTAACCATCTTTTCTTTTAACCGACGGATTACGTATGGATTACTCTTTTCGAAAATGGAGTCACTCCGATTCAGTTGAGAAAAAATATCATGATCGATAAGGCTCATTAAGTGCCTGAAGTTTTCTTTGTCTCCTTTATGCGGAGTAGCTGTTAGAAGCATGCAATGTTCTGAATGACGTAACAAGTTCTCCCCAAGTTGAAACATTTTCGTGCGTTTCACTTTTCTTTTTTTCTGTCCTACTGTGTAAGCTGCCATTTTATGAGCCTCATCTACAATCACTAAATCAAAGTGAGAATTTAAGATCATATTTTTAATATCTTCTCTAGAAGCCCAATACATGGATGCAATCACTTGTTGGTGTATTTCAAAGGGATTGATTTCACCCGATGCTTTCAAGTAATCACGAGTGATAATTAAGAAATCTTCATCAAACTTTTCTTTTAACTCCGCCTGCCACTGTTTTAATACTAGTGGAGGAACTAGAATTAACGTTTTGCGGATCATATTACGTGCTTTCAATTCCCTGATCAGCATGCCGGACATAATCGTTTTACCTGCCCCTGGATCATCAGCCAATAGATAACGCACTTGAGGTGCCTGAAGCATTTTACTATAAACCGCTTCAATTTGGTGAGGCAGTGGTATCATATTCTTATTCCCGCGAGCCCGTGCTTGAGAGTATTCTTTTTCTGTTCGCAATACGTGATACTGTAAATAGTGTTGAAAGCGAATCTTCCATTGATCTGAAGTTTCGTTCTCAGAATAATGTTCCACTTGTTCTAATTGAAATTCTTCTAAATAATTTTCAAAGAATTGATTGGATTCACGACCGACGGCTTCTACCAAAAACAACTCATCATCAATGATTTCGATATGTTTAATTTGAACTGGCTCTGGCCAGAAAGATGCCCCGACTATTTCACCTTTCTTGAGCATAAAAACACCTCCAATTCCCTCTTAAGTTTAATACAAGGCTTCATAAAGGCGTAAAACAAATTCTTCTTCGAGACATGTTTCCTTCCCCTTTTTAGTTACTGTATCAATTCGCAATTTACATTTTTCACCTATCTTAAAATGCTTTTCGATTAAGCTAAACTCCACTTGCCTATTACGCTCTTTATTTTCACCTTTTAAATCAAACACGAGTTCAACTTCATTGGATATTCGCTCATCGCCCTGATAAAAAGCTGCGCGCACTTGTCGAGACGTGTACTCATCAGTGATACTTTGTTCCTGATATAACGACACGAGCACTCGGTAGTTCGTGATTACTTTATTGATCATGGCTACCGCAATATCCACTGGCTGGGCCTTTTCAATACGACGGTAATCAATCAAAGGAACAACAGCTTCCTGAGGTAAGGCTCCGCCATGGATAAATTGCAGACCACCACCAGTTTTAAAACGGTTGAGACTCTTCGCAAGCACGACTTCAGCATTTTTTAAAGAGGTTTGGTGCTCAGCTAATTTAATTGCTCCTTCTGGAGCTGACAAATCGTGTCCAATTGCAAAACGTCGACTCCCATCTAATACCTTCCCGTCAACAGCTGGAATTTTCCCATGTTCTTCAATTTGCTTAAATTGAAATAGGAATCCATGATCAGCTGTGATAAAAACCCTTTTTGCTTGAAGGCGGGACAAACGATCAATGGCAAATTGTAAATCTTGAATTACTTGATGTACAGCCCCGTAAGTTTCACGCTCTGATTTAGCTGAATCCCCTAATGCGTCAATGTGATCGTGGTATAGGTAAACCAACCGCTTTCCTCTTAATAATTGCTCGGCTTCACTTGTTTTCATATCTAGCAGCTGCTTCAACTTCAAAACTTCTGTTTGTGATTCAACTGTTTGCAGGATCTTACGGCGGTTATCCATTCCTTTAGTCGATTGACCATCAGCTAATACACCGTTTTTGTCATCGACCTCTAGTTGACGGTGGGGTAGTAATGACGCCATTCCTAATTGTGTGTAAGTTGGATAACTTGATGCCATCGGTTGGATACTAGAGCTACCATTTTCACGTTTCGTTAAATGGTCATGAAGTTCATAGCCAGCTTCATAACGCAAAGCATCTGAAATGATAACGAAGACTCTTGTTTGTTCTTTATCCAATATTGGTTGAATCTTTTCAGAAAAGAATGTTCGCTGCGGCATTATTTTTGGAACATACCCATCTTCCAGTTTGAAATTCATTTCTCCTGATAGACGACCTAAATATTCATTTTCATACCAATTTGTCAGGCGATTAGCAACCTCTTCTAACATCTCTTTCGAATCAAGGCGTGTGAAATGATTCATGAAATGACGATAGGCTTGATCAATTTCGTAGAGAGATTCCGCATAATTTTTATAAAAATCATTTTTCTGGTGAATTCGATGTACAACAGTTTTTAAAGTCTCCATTCGAATAGCTTCGAAAATGGTTTTATACAAAGCTCTCAGTTTACCTTTTGAGCCCCAATGGGTCTGCAAGCGTTGCGTAATTAAAGATAAGCGTTCCTCCCCCTGAATTGTTTGATGAAGTAGCTCGTCGATACATTTTTCTATGATCAGAGCATCAGAAACAGGGAAGGTGTCTGTTAGAGTAAAGTTGGAGATGTCTTGTGTACCTAGTTTCTCCCTTACATGAAATGACTTCTCCCATTCCTTAATGTGTTTTTCAAGAATATCTGCATCACTCTGCTGAAGCCACTCTTCAATGAAAAGCGAACAAACGTTAGGAGATGAAGAAGTCCAACGCCTTTCCCACTCTTCCACAATAAAATTTGCCTTCTGTTTAAAGTGTTGATAGATGAGTACATTTATCAGCTCTTTAAAAGGTTGATTAAGATTACCCAAAGAAACACCAAAATAGCGACCAACGATCTCCAATGTGCGATCTAAGGAGTAGTTACGCTTAATCGACTTCACAAACTCATTATCTTCGAACTGTAAATCAGACGAGAGAATTTGACGTGAAATAACTCTGACGTCAGATACCGAGGCTTTTGTTAATACGGCCATCATACTAATCTCAAATTGAGTTTCATTCGCTTGTTCAGGTAATACTTTATACAGTTTTCTTTTACGCTCTTTGCTATTAAAGAATGACGGATACTTTTCCATCATTGGACGTAAAACCTGGTCAGATACGTGTAATGTTTCTGATAGAATAGCTGTTTCATCTGCTTTGAATTCTGTGCTGTATGACAATATATCCAACATTATATTATTCTTGTCGTCGGGTCTTGGTAAGTCAGAATAGATTAAAAAGGAATCTGTAGCTCTTTGAAATTCAAGCTCCACCTTCAGTTGAAAAAAGTTTTTATCTGTTAAACACCTAACTTCAACACCCATTAATTGTTGGCTTAGTTCATCAATACTTACTTGAGCCTGAGCGTCATACCAAAACACAATCGCTCGACCTTTAGTTTCCTTTTCTTGTTGTATTTTTTCTTGTAGTTTTTCAATTACATTCACGTCTTCCACCTCTATATTTAAACAAAAAGAGGAGAAGACCCCCTCTTTCAGTTACTTAATCTTTGCTAGTACATTATCAAATTTCGCGTAGTTCACTTTAACACCATCGTCTAAATCAATATCAAATTGTTCATTCGCATAAGTAGCTAAATGCTTATCAAATTCCTGCAGTTCTTCAACCTTTTTCTGAAAAGCTGTCTTAGATTTTTCTAAGTTGCGTCGATCAGTCGCAGGTAAGCTAGGATTAGCTAAACGTGTATCAATCATATCAATCTCATTCTGATACTTTGACTGTATTTCTTGTAAATGTTCAAAGCGGATTGTAGCCATTGTATCAGGTTGGTAACTATGCATATAAATCAGTGTTCGCAACCCTTTTTGTTTCCCTGAATCAATCAACCAATAAATTGGACGTTTTTGATATGTTGTGCAATGATCTTTGAAAAATTCATCTAAGAAATAGCGACGCAACCGCTCTTCTGGCGTCTCATTTTTCTTCATCTTCAAGGATTCAGCTAACCATTGTATATTTTCGTTTACTGTTTCTGCACTAAATGCTACTGATAGAAATTCGCGCAATCTAACAATAATGTCGGTATTAAAGTAATGACGGTCATTTAATTGAATAAGTCCCCCTTGATTTGGTTTAAATGTTTGATATTTTGATTCATTAAATTCACCTCCAGCATATGCAAGACCATCTATATCTAAGGAGTATCGACCCATAATACACCCTATAAAATAGGATAAAAACGATATTGTTTCTTGTTCTCTGTCTGATTGCAAAATCGTAATCTCCTTATCCTCGACTACATTATTAATTTCATTTTGCAAACCGTAGATACTAATAAATATATGGTTTATACGCTCTTCGTTAAATTTCATCTTCCTTTTATTCTGTTGTTTTAGATCTTTCCAGTATAAGTATGAATTCTTAAGTAAAGGTTCTTTATACTTTTTCCATAATAATGGGTGTTTAATAAACTCCCAAGATTCCTCATAAGAATCCCATTCAAATTTGGCCAGTTTTATATTAGACTCAACCAATTCTTGTAAGCTTTGGCTATTTTCTTTAGTAACTTCAGCAATTGGTATGTTACTTACGGGAGTAGGGTTAAAATCCATCGTAGGGGCAATTAG